>JBDRPR010000122.1:0-5307 GCA_043826845.1 Bacteroidota bacterium | reverse complement strand
TTTTGTATGTTTGAAGTGAGAAATGTTAGTAAATTATTAATTTTCTTAGGCAACTATATTCAGGGTTTTAATGTCTTGTTATCAGAAACTATTTGTCATGAATTCAGTTTTTATTAGAAAAGTAGTCATCCCGGCAATAATAATAACAAGTATTATTATAGTCGGAGTTATTTATTTTTATTTTTTCTACTAATTTTAAATAATTATAAAATGTATTTTAAGAAAACAAAACTCAGTACGATAGTTGCCAAACTAAAAATTTAGTGTTAAAACAGTTTTGTTATCGGAGGCATTTAATATTTTAAATGCCTCTTTTTTTTGAAATATGTATAATATTGTCTAATTATTTTTGTCTAATTATTCTACAAATGATAATATAAATATTACTATTATAATGAGATAAAGAGAATCTTATATTACAGATTATCTTCTTTATAAAATAAATCATTTTTATTTTGTAATTTTAGTAATTATTAAATTCTTAAAAATTATGAAACTGGCATGTTCGTTAAACATAACTGATCAGCTTTTGGTGGAGAGTTTAACGAAACAAAAGTTTACATATGTATTGAATTGCAATCTGGAACGACTTTAATTTTAAAAATATAAAAATAAACAGAATGAAAAAAAATATAGCTTTATTTCTGATTCTTGTTTTTTCAATTTCAGTTTCTTTTTCTCAGATTTTTTCAGGCTCTGAAGCCGATGAAATAATTCAGGGGACTGAGTTATTAAAGTTTAATAAATATTCGGATATTCCTGAATATATCAAGTTCAGAAGAGGAAAAGAAATTGGTTATTCAGAGATTTTCAATTGGTTGAATGATTTTTATAAGCATGAATCAAATATTGATTATGTTCTTATCAATCAGCAAACTGACAAGCTTGGTTATGTGCATTATCGTTATCGTCAGTATTATAAGGGATATCCAATTGAGTTCACTATGTTAAATGTACATTCGAAAAACGGTTTGGTTAAATCAATTAATGGGACAGCTCTAAATAAAATCAATATTATTAATGTATTTCAATTATCAGAAAACAATGCACTTGAACTTGCAAAAAAATATATTGGTGCAGAGATATATAAGTGGGAATTAAATTCTGCGGAAGCTCATTTAAAAAATGAAACCAATAATACGTCTGCCTCCTATTATCCCGTTGCTGAAAAAGTAATAATTTCTAGAAACGGAGATTTTAACACTAATGAATTACATTCTGCTTATAAATTTGACATATATGCACATAAACCTTTAAGTAGAAGGAATATTTATGTGGATGCATCTACGGGAGAAATTTTATTTGAAAATAAAACAATTCATCTGGCAGATGTTGCAGGAACTGCAGTTACTGGATATAGTGGTAATCAAAACATTGTAGCCGATAGCTATAGTGGTTCATATCGATTGAGAGAAGTTGGCAGAGGAAACGGTATTCAAACCTATGACATGAATATGGGAACAGATTATGGCTCTGCGTTAGATTTCACAGATGCTGATAACAATTGGAATAATATAAATGCAGAATTGGATCAATATGCTGCAGATGCCCATTGGGCATCGGAAATGACCTACGATTATTATTATCTTGTTCATGGCAGGAACAGTATTGATGGTAGCGGGTTTGCTTTAAAAAGTTATGTTCATTTCAATCTTGAGGATCTTGGCTATCCCAGTAATGTCAATGCTTTTTGGGATGGACAGCGTATGAGCTATGGAGATGGAAACGGAACAACAATTACTCCATTGACAACAGTTGATATTTGTGGTCATGAAATTACTCATGGGTTGACAAGTTACACTGCAGATTTAATCTACCAGGATGAATCCGGTGCATTAAACGAAGCGTTTAGTGATATTTTCGGAACCAGCGTTGAGTTTTATGCAAAGCCTTCGCTTGCTAACTGGTTAATAGGGGAAGATATTGGTGAAACTTTCCGTTCTCTGCAAGATCCTAATGCATATGGTTTACCAGATACATATTTGGGAAATTTTTGGGAGACAGGAAGCGGAGACAATGGAGGTGTTCATACAAATTGCGGTGTTCTGATGCATTGGTATTATTTGGTTTGCATTGGAGGAAGCGGTACAAACGATAACGGAGATTCTTATAATGTAACAGGGATCGGAATGGATGATGCGGCGGATATTGCATTTCGAATGTTAACTGTTTATCTTACAAATTCATCTGATTATCAGGACGCAAGATTTTATGCTGTTATTTCTGCGCAGGACTTATTTGGTGTATGTACTCCCGAAGTAGGCACTGTAACTAATGCAATGTATGCCGTTGGACTTGGAAATGAATATGTTCCTTATGTTGTCAGCGATTTTTCTGCAGATATTACTGAATCATGCGCTTATCCTTTTACAGTAAATTTTTCAAATCTATCTGTAAATGGAATTACTTATAGCTGGGATTTTGGAGATGGAAATAATAGTATTTTGGTTAATCCTTCTCATACATATTCTTCGTTGGGAACATATACTGTAACTTTATCAGCTGACGGTGGTACATGTGGAGATGACATTGAAATAAAAACATCTTATATTGAGATAGATACTACATTGCCATGTATAGTAATGATGCCTTCTTCTGGATCAGCCACTCACTATTCATGCAATGGAACTCTTTACGATACCGGTGGACCATCATCAAATTACCCTGATCAGACAGATGTTACTTATACCATTTCTCCACTTGGTGCAACACAAATAACATTAAATATTCTTTCATTTGATTTTGAAGCAGGAAGCGGATCAACATGCGATTATGATTATCTCGCATTTTATGACGGTCCAAATACAACATCTCCTTTAATAAATAGTACATATTACTGTAATACAACAGGAAGTCCGGGAACAATTACTTCTACCGGTGGAGTTATTACAATCCGTCAGTTTTCTGATCAGGCAGTTTCAGGGTCTGGATTTGAACTTGACTGGCAATGCTCTTTACCAACTGCACCTCCTAGTGCCTCATTTTTCGCTCCAGTTACAACTACTTGTGATGGTTTTGTGAGTTTTATTGATCAGTCAACTCAGGGACCGATATCGTGGTTATGGGATTTTGGTGATGGAAATACCAGTACACAGCAAAATCCTGTTCATACTTATTATGCAAGCGGAACGTACACAGTTATGCTTACTGCAACAAATAATAATGGATCAGACCAGTACATTCAAAACAATTATATTACCGTTAATTTACTTGTTGACCCGATAGCAACTGGAGATACAATATGTGAGAACGAAACGGCTACTCTGACTGCAACAGGCTCAGGTGATATATACTGGTTTAGCGATAGCACAGGAGGTACTTCATTATATACTGGAAACACATTTACAACACCTGTTTTAACTTCAACAACAACATATTATGCTCAGGACATTGAAATTCAAACATCACAGTATGGTGGAAAAACTGATAATTCGGGTACTGGCGGAAATCATGCCTATCCGGAATATGGACTGTATTTTGATGTATTACAAAATATGCGTCTGATTTCGGTAAAAGTATATTCCTCACAAGCAGGTAACAGAACTATTGAAATTAGGGATGCTGGCAGTAATACCATTTTCAGTCAGATTATAAGCATTCCTGATGGTGAAAGCAGAATTACATTAAATGCTGATTTAGCTCCTGGCTCCAATTATTTCATTTTATGCACTACTACTCCAAATCTATACCGTGACGGAGGAACAAGTGCTCCTACACTTCCATATCCTTATACCCTTCCCGGAATATTCAGTATTACAGGTAACCCCGCAAATAATATAGCTTATTATTATTATTTTTACGACTGGGAAGTAGTTGAATCACCATGCCTGAGTTCAAGAATTCCTGTCGAAGCATTTGTTGACAATTGTATAGGAATTATTGAAAATCAATCCAATCCTTTATATAACCTTTATCCTAACCCTACAAATAATTTGTTATTTATCGACATGAATCTTGATAAATCCATATCATATATAATAGGATTATATAATGTTCAAGGTGATCTGATCACTGAAATTTCTGATTATACTGATTACAATGGAAATAACAGATCAGTTTTCGATATGTCGGAATTGGCAAATGGGATTTATTTTTGCAAAATAAGTATGGAAAGCTTTGTAGTGACCGAACAGGTTGTTCTTATTAAATAGTGTCAGCAAGAAAACGCCAATAATTTCGTTACTCTTGTTTTGAAAACAGTCATTTACACCAGTAAACTCCTGATTTTCAAAACTGCGAAAGCCTCATTCTTGACGTTTTCTTAGCTGACACTGAGTTTTCTTGCAAGGACTAAATAACCAGTTCTACTTCCACTTATAATATTAAATACCGGTAACAGCAAATGTTTATTGGTGCTTTTATATTTTAATCTTATTTTTGTCGTGATTTTTTTTGCAATACATTAAAAATACTGGCGCTAAAGCGTAATTTATTAAATAATAATTTTACCGGATAATATGAAAATCTTCACCTGCCTTATTATGATTACTTTGTGTTTTTTATTACCATCCTGTAACTTGTTTTATGTAGATTTTGATGATTTATATGAGAAGAATGGAATTGTGTATTATTCAGAAAACGATCAGCCATTTTGCGGAACAGCTGTTGATTATTTTAACAATGGGAAAAAAAGCAGACATGTGGAATACCTAAACGGAAAGAAAAATGGAAAGGGAAGTGCCTGGTACGATAACGGTCAGCAGGAATATAAGGGTAATTATATTGCAGGTTTAAAAGATGGTTTATATGAGGGTTGGTATAAAAACGGGATAAAAGGTTTGGAAACTCAATATAAGAATGATGATTATCATGGAATGTACACGCAATGGTACGAAAATGGGCAGGTTAAAGAAAGATGTCTATATAAAGACGGATTAAGGTCAGGATTTTGTGAATGGTTTCATGAAAATGGTAGTAAATGGATTGAAATCACATTTAAAAATGGTAACGAAAATGGCAGATGGATTGCCTGGTACGATACAGGGCAAATCAGAGAAGAGGTTGATTATGTTGACGGTAGAAAAAACGGGCTCTGGGTTGAATATTATAAAAACGGGGCGAAACTTACTGAGGGTAATTTTAAGAATGGAAAAGAAGAAGGAGAATGGAATGGTTATCATGAAAATGGAAAAAAATCATTTTCAAAAATCTATTCTAACGGTATATTGCATAAAGTTACTGAATGGGAAATTGACGGTCAGGAAAAAATAATGCCTGAGTAATCACAATTTCAAATTTGTTTTTCTCATTATATTTAATAGTTCCCGAAAAGCTTTTATTTTTTTTTAAAAAATCAGGATTAGATCG
>JBDRPR010000121.1:0-6021 GCA_043826845.1 Bacteroidota bacterium | reverse complement strand
AGAAAGGGCTAATGCAGGTGGGTCAGTAATTGTTATGGCACTACTTGTTGCCGTACATAAATTTATATCAGTTACAGTAACTGTGTATATTCCTCCTGATAGACCAATAAAGTTTCCCGTTGCCTGTCCGCCGAGACCAATATCATAAGTTAACGCACCTGTTCCGCCTGATGCAGTAATAGTAATAGTTCCGTTATTATCTCCGTTACAGGTAATATCAGTTGAAGCTTCGGAATCAATAGATATTACAGCAGGATCAGTAATTGTAAAGGCACTGCTTGTAGCTGTACATAAATTGGCATCAGTAACAGTAACAGTGTATATTCCTCCTGATAAACCAGAGAAGTTACCTGATGGTTGTGCTCCGGAACCGATATCATAACTTAATACACCTGTTCCGCCAGAAGCAGTAATAGTAATTGTTCCGTCATTGTCACTATTACATGTAATATCAGTTGAAGCTTCGGAGTCAATAGATATTGCAACAGGATCAGTAATTGTAAAAGCACTGCTTGTAGCTGTACATAAATTAGCATCAGTAACAGTAACAGTGTATATTCCTCCAGATAAACCAGAGAAGTTACCTGATGGTTGTGCCCCTGCTCCGATATCATAACTTAATACACCAGTTCCGCCTGAAGCAGTAATATTAATTGTTCCGTCATTATCACCGTTACAAGTTACATTGGTATAATTTTCTGTATCAATTGTCAGGATAAAAGGCTCACCTACAGTTGAGTTATCCACAACAAGACAAGAATTGTTGTCAATTACAGTCACCGTATATGTGGCTGCGGTTAGTGAACCAATATCTTCAGTTGTCTCACTGTTCGACCATTCAAATGTAAAGGGAGTAGTTCCTCCAAGGACTGTCAGGTCTATTGCACCGGTGTTATTTCCATAGCAAAGAACATCAGTAACGAGGAAGGATGTTGCCGGGGTTGAAACTACTGAATATGTTACTTCTGCAACGTTTGTACATATACCATTAAATACTTCATCATAGAAGATCATTCCATCTGATACGATCACATTTGCAGGTGTTGCAACAAGAATAGAAAGCGCTGCGTCCTGATACCATGTATGAATATATCCGTTTCCTCCATCAATTGCCGGTTCCCATGCAGTAAGATCGTTCCCTGCAACTGTTCCGCCATCATGCACGTCTTCGCAAAGTGCGTTAGAATACTGATCATTGGCAGTTACGCCTCCCCATGTCCATCCGCTTGTATTTCCAAGGTCAATGCTGTTTTCACCAGCATAGAATGTAGTGCCACTGGCATCTGAGTCCTTTATTCTCATCCAGTTGCCACAGAATTCATGCGTGCTCTGAATTATATGGAATTCATTGCCAGGAACAGTTGATTCAAAAGTAATCATATTGCCAGGGTTTCCTGTTGCAAGAAGATCAGCTGTAGTATGAGTGGTTCCCTCTTCAAAAATAAGTTGAGCACCCGGAGCAAAATATAGCATATTGTAAGTATTGGAACCGTAAATATTAATACTGCCCCAAGTATTTCCGTCAATAAGAACATCATAATAGGTCAGTCCTGCACCCCGGAATATCCAGCCATTGTTGTTAATATGTATTTGAGAACTGCCTGGAATAAGGGTGAAATTTGTACCATCCTGAATATCCCAACCCTGGAATTCAAGGTAAGATGAACCAAGGTTGAGTGTCCTGAAATTAAGTGTACTTGACCAAAAAGAACCATTGGGACAAAAAATATCATAATTGTTGGTATTAAGAGTTCCGCTACCGTAAGTCACTCCGCCCCATTGCAGGTTCAGGTCACCCAAAAGAGTGTAATCACCGGAGCATGAAAAACTCACCCCTGAAATTGTAAGACCACTTGTGAAAATAGTATTGCCAGGATCGGAAGAAACAAAATTGATTGTTCCTCCATATGACATGACGATTGATGGATCAAATATCAGGGAACCATTAATATTAATTATGTTCCATCCAGAGAGTTCAGGATTGTTGGATACACCTGTCCAGTCCATATTTTTGCAGAATGCTTCCACATTGATGTTGACTATTTGTGAAGCCAGCAAGAAGGAGTTTGTGTCAAAATACACATTATCATTGGGACCTGGAATGCAACTAGTCGGATTGGCAGTCCCTCCTGATACTAAAGACCAGTGCAGTGGATCGTTCCAGTCACCTCCATCAGTAATCCAGTAATAATCTGTCCCCGGTATTGATGTTATATTCCAGCCAGTTGTATTTCCAATACCAATACTGTTATTTGCATTGAATGTTCCACCACCTGCCATAATATCGGTAATTCTCACCCAGTTTTTCGTTAGAATCCCTGCAGGCATATTAAATGCTGCAGGCATTCCTGCTATAGAAGACCCAAGGTCAAAATAATCACCACATCCTGTTCCGTCGGGGAAGATTATCGATGTAAAAGTCTGAAATGTACCGCCTTCGATGTTCAGGTAACTACAGGAGGGGATATTAAGAATATTGAAAGTGTTTGATCCGTAAATACTGGTTGATCCGGTTGTAGAAATATTTACATTATTATATGTCAGATCCCCTCCGTAAAATGAATTGCCGGAACTTACATTGATAGTTGAGGTGCCTGGAGTAATTGTCATATTTGTACCATCAAAAATATACCAGGTGTTAACATCAAATATGGACGCTCCCATGTTGATATTTCTTGTCGATGTTGAGTATGAATAAAACATATTGGTGGTAACAGTGAAATTATTTGTCAACAGCGTTCCATTGTCAAAATAGATATTCTTGCTATTGGAAACCTGAGTAGTGAGATTCCCCTGAAGAGTCCAGTCCCCGTTCCCGTTGAAATAGACATGACCTCTGATTGTGCGGCCAGCAGTATTAATGAAATTACCTGAGTTTTCAGATACAAAATACGTGTTTCCTGTATGATTAATGATCATTGAATTATTGAAAATCATTGATCCATAAATATATATTGCGATTGATCCACCGATACGGGCATTTGTTGCTCCTGTCCAATCCATATTATTACAATATGCAATAACATCTATGGATACAGTTTGAACGTTCAGTCCGGAATTTGCATCGAAGAAGACGTTGTCAACCTGAGTAGGTATGCATCCACCTGGGTTTGCAGGGCCTCCGCTTATAAGAGACCAGTTTAAAGGGTCAGACCAGTTGCCTCCGCCACCAATCCAATAATAATTTACCGAAGCTAGTGGAGTAATAACCCAACCTGCAACATTTCCGCCATCTACACAATTATTCGCATTGAAAGTTGCCCCCCCTATCGCAGCAATATCCTTTAAAATGACCAAATCTATTGTCACCACACCGGCTGTTTTCTGAAGAAAGGCCGTTTCATCCTGTGTTGTGGATTTTATTTGTATCAGATCGGCACAGCTTCCTGTAACTATAAGATCATTAAATATTGTTGTACCATTATCCTGAAAATTTATATCACAATTTCCGACATCATTAATAATATTGAATGAATTTGACCCGTATATATAAGTGTAAGCTGTGTTATTCAGCGTAAGGTTGTTATAAGCCTGATCAGCTCCATAAAAATAATATCCTCCAATAATAATATGTGAAAAGGCAGCAGACAAAGTCAGGTTTGCGTTATCATAAACAGACCATCCATAAGTACAGGTTACTGTACTGGTTCCTAGATTGATATTTCTAATATAATCAGTATCAGAATAAAAAGAATAAATTGTCATATCATGATCATTGGTTGTGAATGTTCCATAATCAAAATTAATTGATTGGGTTGATGTTAGAGGGTCCAAAAGCTGCCAATCTCCTCCTCCGTCAAAGTACATATATGCATCGATATTTTTGCCTGCCGAAGTGATGGTATTTCCAACTCCTGATGAAATGAACCATATTGATCCATTTAGACTGGTTGTCATGTTTGGATCCAGCGTAAACGAACCGGATACATAAAGTGATTTCCATGTGTTTGCAAATGTGGGATTGTTCATGACTCCGACCCATGTGATGTTATTGCAAAATGCATCCACATCGATTGTGACTATTTCGCCTGCTACCGAAAATGAATTCAGATCAAATACAACATTGTCAACATTACCAGGAACGCAGGTGTTCCCTGAAGGATAAGGTCCCCCGCTTATGGTTGACCAGTGATCAGGTTCACTCCAGTTACCTGTACCACCTACCCAGTATAGTGTAGTTCCAGCGACTGAATTAATAGTCCAGTTGATAACATTACCCAGGTCCATTCCATTGTCAGTAATAAAATTGGCACCGCCTATTACTTCGATATCCCGGATATTTAAGTAATCTTGATGAACTGTCCCAGTGTTCTTTTTAATTGTGGCCGTTTCTCCCTGAATAGAAGACCTGACCATTTTGCGAAAAGAACAGGTTGCTCCGAAGTTGATATCAAAAACTGTCTGCACGTCACCAGATTCAAAAGCCACTCCTGTCACATTAGTATAATTAAATCCCAGAGTGTGAAATGTGTTGTTCCCTCTGATCATTACTTCTCCTGACCATGACATAGGGAAATTCACATCGTAATACGTAAAACCTTGACCGTCAAACCAATTATTTTCAGTGTTTATAGTTGATGTTCCTGCATTGAAAGTCAATGACGAAGAATCCCATATATTCATCATCATACAGTTAATGGTTGAATTTCCCATATTGATTTCACGTGGATAAATATTGGGCCAAGACTGAAAATTACTGACTGTTATGGTTATATTGTTAAGATTCACCGTCCCTCCTGTGACTGTAAATGTTCCCATCGGAAGGATCAAGTCTGAAATAACCGTCCACTCTCCAGATCCGGAAAATTCAAATCCCCAAGTTGAAAGTAACACTGTGGAAACATCAATAGTATTTCCTGCACCTGAAGATTTGAAATAATAACCACTTGAAAAACTAGAAGTCATATTGGGATCGAAAATCAGAGATCCGTATATGTTTAGCAAAAATGATCCTGCCAAATCCGGATTGTTTGTAACACCAGTCCAATCTATATTGTGGCAGAATGCCTCAACATCGATTGTTACTATTTCCAATGGTACAGAAAATGAATTTGCATCAAAATAAACATCATCATTTTGGGTAGGAGCCTGTAAATGAAATATTGCACCACCTGATGAGGTGGCCCAATGTGTAGCAAATTCCGACCAGTTTCCAGTTCCGTTTACCCAGTAATAATCTGCTGAATAGCCATTTAAGGAATACAACAATGCGATACAAACAGTAATAATTGTAGCTAGTTTTTTCATGTGGATTAATTTTTTTGGTTAAGAGTTATTAAGACGATTTTAATAATAAGATGGTTGCTTTTAATAATAAAAAGAAATTTTTATAGGCCTTTATGGGGTCAAAACAGATTATTAATAAGCTTTAATTAGTTTAAAAGAAACAGCTAAGAATGCAGTGTCAAACATCAAAGGTATTAAATAAAAATAAGAAAAAAAGCTGTCAGATTATTCTGACAGCTTTTAAAAAATAATTTTTATCTGATTATTATCTTATCAACCTTGTTAAATGTATTACCTGTAAACTTAATATAATACATTCCTTCTGCATTACCTGATAAATCAATCTGATCATTTATTAACCCTGCAGGTCTATAGTAACTTGAATATACAATTCTGCCTTTTGTATCATAGATTTTAATTCCCAGTTCCTCGTTTATTCTTTCCACATTGATATTAAGTATTCCGTTTGTCGGGTTCGGATATATTATTACCATTGTTTCTCCATCAATCATTACAACTGATGTATTCAGATGAACAGTATCAGATCCAATCACATAGCAACCATTTGCATCAGTAGCAGTAACGGTGTATACTCCCGCAATCAGATCAGTAATTGTGGAATCGGCGCCTGTTGTTGACCAAAGATATGTATATGGCAGAGTACCTCCGATAACCGAAGCGGTAGCAGTACCATCTCCCGAACCATAGTCATCGGTTGTGATAATTACCAAAATCATACTATCAGGTTGCATAATTTCAACGCTGTCAATGTTATAACATCCTGTTATGTCGTAA
>JBDRPR010000120.1:0-15811 GCA_043826845.1 Bacteroidota bacterium | reverse complement strand
ACACTTGCTTGGACAGGAACAGTTAATGCAAATAATGAAAATAAAAACATAAAGTATTTTCCTCATCAAAATATTTATTTGACTAATAAAAAATTAAATTAAACAATCTTCATCAATAAGAATATCAACATCATATTATCACAATAAGCCGTAAGCAAAATATATTTTAATAAATAATTGCATAAATATTTGATTAATTAAATTAAAATCACGTAATTTGCATCCTGATTTTTAATAAGGAATATAGTTAATAACTAGTGTTATGTCAAGAGTTTGTCAAATAACAGGAAAGAAAATGATGGTGGGAAATAATGTTTCTCACTCAAAAAGAAGAACAAAAAGAAGATTCTATCCAAACCTTTTTAATAAGAAATTTTTTCTTGAAGAAGAAAACAGATGGGTGAATTTAAAAGTTTCTGCATCAGGAATGAGAACAATAAATAAAAAAGGCCTTAATCAAGCATTGATTGATGCAAAAGAAAAAGGCTTCATTAAATAATTTATAATCTGAAATAAAATGGCTAAAAAAGGAAAAGGAAACAGAGTTCAGGTTATTTTAGAATGTACTGAGCATAAAGAAACTAAAGTGCCGGGTATGTCCAGATACATAACTACAAAAAACAGAAAAAATACACCTGACAGAATGGAATTAAAAAAATATAATCCGGTTCTCAAAAAAGTTACTATTCATCGGGAAATTAAATAAATTTTATTGATATGGCAAAGAAAGTTGTTGCAACACTTCAGGGTGGAAAAGAAAAAAAGGCTGTAAAAGTTATTAAAATGATTAGAAGCAGTAAAACAAATGCTTATGAATTCAAGGAAGGAATGGTTAATCTTGAAAATGTGAAAAAATTCCTTGAAGAAAAATAACATTTTTTATTAATAATTATAATGGCTTTCTTCAATAAGGAGAAAGCTTTTTTTTTATATACAAATGATAATTCCGTGATTAATTCGTATTTTGTCAGGTAATATTAAAAAAATATATGTGTAATGGCTCTATTTGGATTATTTTCGAAAGAAAAAAAGGAAAATCTTGACAAAGGACTTGAAAAAACCAAGGAAAGTTTTTTCAAGAAATTATCCCGAACTGTTATTGGTAAATCAAAAGTTGATGATGAAGTACTTGATAATCTTGAAGAAGTGTTGGTAAGCTCAGATGTTGGCGTTGATACAACATTGAAAATTATTGGAAGAATTGAACGTCGTGTTGAAAAAGATAAATACATGAATGTAGAAGAACTAAACAGAATACTTAAAGAAGAAATAATTGAGTTACTTGAAGAAAATAATGCTGCAAAATTCAGTCTTGACTATCAGGCAGGAAGTTATCCTTATGTCATTATGGTTGTTGGAGTTAACGGTGTCGGGAAAACAACAACAATCGGAAAGCTAGCTTATCAGTTTAAACAAATGGGGAAAAAAGTTGTAATCGGAGCTGCTGATACATTTCGTGCTGCTGCTATTGAACAACTTGCTATATGGGCAGAAAGAGTCAATGTTCCCATTATTAAACAAAAAATGGGATCTGATCCTGCATCTGTTGCATTTGATACACTTTCATCTGCAATAAAAAACCATGCTGATATTGTTATTATTGACACAGCCGGTCGGTTACACAACAAAGTGAATTTAATGAATGAATTGGGCAAAATTAAAAATGTAATGCAAAAAGTAATTCCCGATGCTCCTCATGAAGTTTTGCTTATTCTTGATGGTTCTACCGGTCAAAATGCTTTTGAACAAGCAAAACAGTTTACTATTGCTACTGACGTAACAGCATTGGCACTTACTAAACTTGATGGAACAGCAAAAGGTGGTGTCGTGATCGGAATCTCTGATCAATTTAAAATACCGGTAAAATATATAGGAATTGGAGAGAAAATGGAAGATTTGCAGGTATTTGACAGAAAAGAATTCGTAGATTCCCTTTTCTCAAACGAATAAAATTGTCAGCTTTTATGATCCCAAAAAAAATCAATATTATTACTTTGGGATGTTCAAAAAATCTTGTTGATTCTGAGTATCTGTTAAAACAACTTGAGATAAATGGATTTGATGTTCATCATGATGCTCAGGGATTTGATTTTGACATCGTCTTAATCAATACCTGCGGTTTTATTGATGATGCCAAAGAAGAATCAATAAACACTATTTTAAATTATGTTAAAGCAAAAAATCATAAAAAAATAAAAAAATTATATGTTTTTGGCTGTCTGGCTGAAAGATATAAAGATGAACTTACAATAAATATTCCTGAAGTAGATATGTATTTCGGAGTATATCAGGAAGAAAAAATTCTAAACCAGCTTAATATTATAAATGTAAAACTTCCGTTTTCAGAAAGAAAACTCACTCAATCCGGCCATTTTGCTTACCTGAAAATCTCAGAAGGATGCAACCGTAAATGTGCATTTTGTGCAATTCCATTAATTAAAGGCAAATATAAATCCAGACCTGTTTCAGAAATTATTAAAGAAGCTGAAATTCTTGCAAAAAACGGAGTAAAGGAGATTATTCTTATTGCACAGGATTTGACATATTATGGTTATGATCTTGAAAATAAGTCGTTGTTAACTGATCTGGTGAAACAATTATCTGAAATTGATAATATTAAATGGATAAGGCTACATTATGCATATCCTGCAAAGTTTCCAAAAGATATTATTCTGTTAATGAAAATAACACCGAAAATATGCAGGTATATTGACATTCCAATACAACACATCAGTGATCCGATTCTGAAATCAATGAAACGGGGAATCAATAAAAAACAAACCATTGAATTGTTATACTATATCCGTAGCGAAATTCCTGATATCACAATAAGAACAACTGTCCTCGTAGGGTTTCCAGGAGAAACAAAAGAGGACTTTGATGAACTCAAAAAATTCATTAAACAATTCAAATTTGACAGACTAGGTGTTTTTAAATATTCTGATGAAGAAAACACTGCTGCATTTGAGATGAATGACAAAATCACTGAATCAGTAAAAAATTCAAGATTTAATCAGATCATGAAGATTCAAAATAAAATATCTTTAAATCTTAATCTTGAAAAAATCGGAAAAGTATTTCAGGTAATTATTGATCGCAAAGAAGGAGAATTTTATATCGGAAGAACAGAACACGACTCTCCCGAAGTTGATAACGAAGTACTGATAAAGGATGAGAATTTGATTATCGGCGATTATTATATGATTTTGATAACAGATGCTTCAGATTATGACTTAACAGGTAAAATTATCAACAATAAAATCATCTGATTATATGCAATAGTTTTAAAACATTTAATTCATACATTTTCATCCTGCTCTTCTTAAAAATTTTTACTATTTTAGTCAAAAAAAAAGCTATTATTAAAAACCAATAAATTTTAAAAATATGAATTTTGAATTAACAGAAGAACAGGGTTTTATACGTGATAGTGTTCGCGATTTTGCAGAAAGAGAAATCCGGCCAATAGCAAAAGAACTTGACGAAAAGCAGGAATTTTCGATAGAATTAACAAAAAAAATGGGAGAAATGGGTCTTTTTGGGATGATTGTATCTCAGGAATACGGAGGACAAGGCCTTGATTACATCTCATATATTATTGCAGTTGAAGAACTGGCAAGAATTGATGGTTCACAGGCTGCTACTATTGCTGCACATAATTCACTCGGTGTAAACCCTTTATATTATTTCGGTAATGAGGAGCAAAAAAGAAAATATGTGCCCCTACTATGTACAGGTGAAGCTCTATGGGGATTTGGGCTTACAGAACCTGGTGCAGGTTCAGATTCAAGAGCTACAAAATCTACCGGAAGACTTGAAAACGGAGAATGGATATTGAATGGTTCGAAAATTTTTATTACCAATGCTTCTTCAAAAATATCATTGGGTTCTACAATGCAGGTTGTAACCGGTGAAAAAGATGGAAAAAAAGAATTTTCTGCTATAATTGTTGACCAAAATACTCCTGGCTTTTCAGCTAAAACAATGCACGATAAAATGATGTGGCGTGCATCAAATACTGCTGAATTATTTATGGACGATTGCAGGGTACCCGAAAGTAATATGCTCGGAAAAAGAGGTGATGGCTCAAAAATTATGCTCAATACTCTGGACCATGGCAGACTATCGATTGCAGCAATGGGATTAGGTTGTGCGCAAGGAGCGTTTGAACTTGCTATGAATTATGCAAAAGAAAGAGTTCAGTTTGGTGCACCTATCAGTCATAATCAGGTCGTAGCATATAAACTTGCCGATATGGCGATAAAAGTTGAGTTAGCAAGAAATTTATTGTACAAAGCATGCTGGTTGAAAGACAACGGAAAACCATTTGCAAAAGAAGCTGCAATGTCAAAATTATATTGTTCTGAAATTGCGAAACAGGTTGCAGATGAAGCAGTACAGGTTCATGGTGGGTATGGTTTAATGAAAGATTATGAAGTTGAACGATTCTACAGAGATCAAAGATTGTTGCAAATCGGTGAAGGTACTTCTGAGATACAACGTTTGGTTATTGCCAGACATATTGGCTGTTATAGTTAAATAAATATTGGAAAACATGAATAAAGTAGTTAAAAATGCTTCGGAAGCGATAAAAGACATAAACAATGGTGCAACAATTATGTTTGGTGGTTTTGGCCTTTGTGGAATTCCTGAAAATTGTATCAATGCAATTGTTGATGCAGATGTAATAAATCTGACTTGTATATCAAACAACGCTGGAATTGACGGATTCGGATTGGGAAAACTTCTCAGAAAACATCAGATGAAAAAAATGATTGCATCTTATGTTGGTGAAAATAAAGAGTTTGAACGACAATTGCTTAGCGGAGAACTTGAAGTTGAACTGATGCCTCAGGGAACACTTGCAGAAAAAATAAGAGCAGGAGGATTCGGAATACCCGCATTCTATGTTCCTGCTGGTTACGGAACAGAAGTTCAAGGGAATAAAGAAGTAAGAGAATATAATGGCAAAATGCATATTCTTGAAAATGCCATGACTGCTGACTTCGCAATCGTAAAAGCATGGAAAGGTGATACACACGGTAATCTGATATATCGCCATACAGCAAATAATTTTAACAACATGATGGCAGCTGCAGGAAAAATTACTATAGCTGAAGTTGAAGAATTGGTTCCTTTCGGAGAATTAGATCCAAATCAAGTACATACACCCGGAATCTTTGTGCAAAGAATCTTTAAAGGTGTTGATTATGAAAAAAGAATTGAGTTTGTAACAGAAAGGTAATAAATTAATTAAAATCAAATTGACATGGCTTTAGATAAAAACGGAATAGCAAAAAGAATTGCACAAGAATTAAAAGACGGTTATTATGTAAACCTAGGAATAGGAATACCCACTCTTGTTGCAAATTATATACCAGCAGGCATCGATGTGATCTTACAATCAGAAAACGGCTTATTGGGAATCGGACCATTCCCTGAAAAAGGAAAAGCAGATCCTGATCTTATTAATGCAGGAAAACAAACAGTAACTGTCCTCCCAGGTGGATCATTTTTTGATTCTGCTACCAGTTTCGGTATGATCAGAGGTGGTCATGTTGACCTCACTGTTTTAGGTGCTTTCGAAGTAGCTGAAAACGGTGATATTTCCAGTTGGAAAATCCCCGGAAAACTTGTAAAAGGAATGGGTGGTGCTATGGATCTGGTTGCTGCAGCAAAAAATATTATCGTAGCTACAACTCACACAGATAAGGATGGCAAATCAAAATTGATTAAGGAATGTACATTACCGTTAACCGGTGTAAAATGTGTGAAAAGAATTGTTACCGATCTTGCAGTTGTGGATGTTACACCCAACGGTTTCAAACTCATAGAAAGAGCTCCGGGTGTTTCAGTTGAAGAAATTGTTGCTGCTACTGAAGGAAAATTGATTGTTGAAGGCGAAATTCCTGAAATGAAAGTTTAATCACTACCATAACACATTAATATTCTATCTGTTAACCCATTAAATAATTGATAATTTCAGAAATGAATATCCAATATCCAATATTCAAGTAAAAAGTAAGAATAATGAATAGGGAAAATGCGAGAATTTATGATTTAGAAGATAGGCTAATAGAATTCTCTTTATTGATTATTAGAATTGTTGAAATACTTCCTGACAATAAAGTTGGCAGTCATATAGGAGGACAATTACTTTGTTCAGGCACCTCTCCTGCTTTTAATTATGGAGAAGCACAAAGTGCAGAATCAAGCAATGACTTTATTCATAAAATGAAAGTTTGTCTTAAAGAATTACATGAGACAAAAATTTCACTTAAAATAATTAAAAAAAAAACGCTTTTAAATTCTACAGTGATTATTGACGAGGCATTTAGTGAATGTGATGAACTGATTGCTATTTTTGTGAAAAGCATCGCTACAGCGCTTAGAAATAAAAACAGTAATGTAAAAAAATAGAACAGTTACTTCATCATTCATTATTGAGTGTTGGATATTGGATATTAATAATATGATCAAAATAATTGAAAGCCCAAGAGACGGCTGGCAGGGCATGAAGCAGTTCATCCCGACTTCTGAAAAGATATACTATATTGAATCGCTCCTTCCGATTGGTTTTGAAAGCATAGAAATTGGAAGTTTCGTTTCTGAAAAAGCTATTCCCCAACTTAAAGATACGGCTGAGATTATAGAGAAAACTAATTTAGCAGGAGCCGGATCAAAAATCATGGTACTTGCAGCGAATGTTAAAGGAGTGGAAAAAGCCTGTTCATATGATTGTATAAACCAGATTTCTTTTCCTTACAGCATTTCAGAAACCTTTTTAATGAAAAATCTGAATATTAATAAAACACAGGGTTTATCACTGATTGAAAAGATCAACAATCATTGTTTTAAGTCAGGAAAAGAACTTGTTGTTTATATCACAATGGCATTTGGGAATCCATACGGAGATAAATGGAATATCGAACTGATCAACGATCTGATTGTTTTTTTAAAAAATCTTAATATCAAAATTATTTCTCTTACTGATATCCTTGGAAATGCAACATCAGAAAAGATAAACAACATTTACTCGACATTTATTACCGAATACCCTGAAATAGAATTTGGTTTGCACTTGCATTCTGCAAAGGCTACATGTTATGAAAAGATTGATTCAGCATATAAAGCCGGATGCAGAAGATTTGACACAGTAATAAATGGTTTGGGAGGTTGTCCTATGACTGGAAAAGACCTTGTAGGGAACCTTGACACATTGGATTTACTGAAATACATCAAAAATAACAATATCTCCATCAATATAAATCTCTCTGCTTTATCAAATGCTATTAGTCACAATAATCTATGAATCAACGATAAAGACAAATTATAATAAGAATTGGTTATATTGTTCAAAATAATTTTTCTACTAAAAAATAATAATTATCTTTGTAACCTTATTAAATGGTGGATGTAGCTCAGCTGGTTAGAGCACTAGATTGTGGTTCTAGGGGTCGTGGGTTCGAGCCCCATCTTCCACCCAAAAAATTCCCAATCATTTAATATTCATGTGATTGGGAATTTTTATTTTCAATTTAACAAGATATCTGCATTAATCTACATTTCGAAAAGTTCGCACACGATTTTAGTAATGTGTTTTTTATAATAGTGGAAATAGTTTAAATTTTATTTTAATTAAATTACCAGATCTGTTAATAATAAATTCTACTTTATCCAATTGCTTGAAAAAATCATTCTGAGTTTTGAAGGATATTTTTTCTACAGATATTTTATTAACTGAAATAATCTTATCATCAATTTGCAGACCTTGTTTTTCGGCAGGACTACCCTTGCTTAAACCTGTAACTATCCAACCTCCCATTGTTTTACTTCTGTCCACATATGAAAATCCCAGGCGATCAAACACATAAGGTGAAATGAACTCTGCATTTGGTTTTAGATACAAATTATTATTATCGAAATCAAAAATAACATCAAAGCGTTCCAAAATATTATTTCCCAATATTCCAAAAAAATCTTCAGAAGCCATTAATCCTGACGTATCTATACTGTATGACATATTGACATTGCACAGAGAAAAATCGGATATAAATATTGAATCGGCAATTAAATCGTATCCATAAGAATCTCCACCAATCCCTCCATATTTTGTATAATAAGCAACTTTTCGATCGATGTTTTCATTAAAATTGAATTTTTCAGCGATAGAACTTGTCATTGTACTCAGTGTAGATCCAACATCAATCATGAAATTTCCTTCAACAGTAACTTTGCCGTTTGCCTTTATTTTAAGTGGAACACACATACGGTCATCGATTATTTCAATTGGGATCATACTGTAACCTGAAATATCAACAGAGTCAATTGAATTATGAACATTAATAAACTGACGAAGGAAATTGACCTCTAAAATTTTCTTAGAAAAAAAATTTAAACCAATAATTCCATCAATAAAATCTCCTCCAATTATTTTAAGGTTATGTACCAAAACAAATGATGACTCATAACTGTGGTTATTATATTGGAAATTCACGGTATCCATAATTGCAATTGCTTCCTGAAAAGAATTACCAATCCCATTAATCTTCCCATTTTGATAATTTTCATACGCAAAATTATTGTCAATGTAAAAAATACTATCCAGATGCAAATTTTCAGCTCCTGTATCAAGTAAAAAATTGCCATTCACACTATCAACAGAACCATGAATATATATATATCCACAATAAACAATCGGAACAGCTCCATCAGGCAGTGAAATATGATTGATTGTTTCATCTTTGCATGCAAACAGGAATAATATTAACATGCCTGAAATCAAGATTCGCCTCATCATCTGCTTTTTCTTACATTCTAACTTATTTGAAAATTAACACATATTTTTTAATTATCGCATTTTATTTCATTTCTGCTCAACGATCACTGATAAAGTTGAGTTTTAATAAATTTTAGCAGTTGTTATCGCTAGAGTTTTATCATTCGTTTAGTTAATAATTTAAATAATTCTTCGTTAATTATATGTATTCAAATGAAAGTGGACTTTTAGGTTAAAAAACAAGAGACACTTTTTCATTAATTCAAAAATAGATAATAATTTCATTTTTTAATTCAAATTCACAAAATTTGTTTCCAATTTGTATTTTACAGAACTTTAATTATCTTAACCCGCATTATGTGTCAGAAAAAATTCTGGTGAGTTACTTTACTTAAAGCTAGAATAAATGGGACTATGCATTATATCTATAAGCTATGACAAGGCGATGCTAACTTGAAACAAAAAACAAATGTTCTTTATCGACAAACCAGCTCTACCCTTCCGGGCTGAAATGTTGTAAAAAATCAATTATTGAATATTATGCTCTTTAAACTTTTTTTTATCAGCTTATTATTTTACATTTGTTGAGTGGAAATGAAGGCTGTTTTTAAAATAATCACTATTATGGTGGTTGCACAATCGTTAGGTTTAATTTTTAAAAAAAAACTGACATTTTCAATTTGATATAAATATTAAATACAAAATAAAATGAGAACAATTGCAATTATTTTATTGACTTTCTTGCTTTTTGCAGGATGTAAAAAGGATAAGTATGGAGACCTCGTACATAAGATGAATTACACAACTTCAAAAGAACTGAAAAATAAAGGTCTTGCAGATGAGCTACATTATACTCAATTTGGAGATTATATTACAAGTATAACACCAAGTAGTTTTATAGGTGAATTTGACTTGATACGAATTTATGGAACTACCATTACTTCTGAAAAAGAACCTGTATTCATGACATTAATACAACCACAATCTTCGGAAGATAATATTCGTTTTGCTGATTTTTCAAACAATGCTGAAATAACTTTAACACCTACTTTATGTGGTCCAATCGTCAATTGCAATAATGATGGAACGGGTGGATGCTTTATGGATGATGCTGTCTTTAAATTATTACATATTAATCTACATAATATTAGACAGGGAATCGAATTGCCTGTTCAATATAACGGTGTTAATTTATCTCAATACCCCAGTGATTCGACACAAAATGGAAATATTATAGTTGTTGATATGGACCCTCTTGTTAGAATAATTAACGACACTTTGCAATTTTACAAACAGATTATGACTTTTTATTTTGGGATGACTGATTCAACTACTGTGTACACAACAGAACCTGCAATCCATGCTCCATCTTCACTTAACCAAGATTTTGATATGCTAATCCCTTTTGTATGGAGTAATAAATTTAATGAATGGACGCTAAAGTCCCCTGCAAATAATGAAACAGAAACAATAATTTCGACAATTGGTTTCGATAATGAGAACTTAATCCAAATTTATGCAGGCGCAGATAACATTCCATACACAAGTGATGATATAATAGTATATGCTCCAAATTTTTGGGAAAGAATTTATATAAATGTGACAACTAATATAGATTAAAACTATACCTAATAAATAAGATTCCCCGCCTTGTCTGTGCATGCTCTGTGGTTGAGGAGCGAAACTGTATATTTTATAATTTTTTTTTATCAGCTTATTATTTTACATTTGTTGAGAATATAATTTAATTTAAATTACTCAATCAAATTTTATCGGTGAATGTGAAAAAACATAATTATTTATTAATACTGTTTTCTATATGTTTAGGCTGTAATTCACAGGCACTAAAAACAGATATTGAGCAAATTGACAGTGACACAATAACTAATGTTGACATTTTGAAAAATATAGATCAATTTGACACAACAACATCAACAATTCATATATTGGTGGCTTTATGTGACAACAATTTTCAGGGAATTGTTCCAGTACCGGAAAAAATAGGGAATGGGAAAGATCCTAATAATAATCTTTACTGGGGATGTGGTTATGGAATTCGTACGTTTTTCAAAAACAGTAAAGAATGGAAACTATTAAAAGCTCAGAACCTCAATTCGTTAGTACTAGAGCGTCTAATATTTAAACATGTTTCAAAGGATTATTATTTAGTTGCTGACGCTTATGATGGAGAATATATTAAACAATGCACAGAAGATTTTTTTTACAGTTGTTCAGGACAATGCAAAGATACTATTCACATTAATAATACAATATTAGGCATTTACGGTAATTCCAGACTTGTTTCATATATTGGTCATGACGGGCTGATGGATTTTCAGTTATATGACTCGTTTGAAAACGCTGATGGAAAGCAAAGAGATTGTATTATATTAGCATGTATAAGTAAAAGTTATTTTGCACCACATTTGAAAGTAACGAAAGCTAATCCGTTGGTTTGGACAACCGGGTTGATGTGCCCTGAGGCATACACTTTACATGATGCTCTGTCGGGTTTTGTAAATAATGAATCGCATGAGGAAATAAGGACAAGAGCCGCTTCAGCTTATTCGAAATATCAGAAATGCAGCCTAAACGCTGCTAAAAACCTATTGGTAACCGGTTGGTGATATTAGAAACAGAATTTCTTTTTCAAAATACATACCTAAGAGCTATACTTTTTTGCTCCAGACTTTTTTTTATCAGCTTATTATTTTACATTTGCTGAGTGGAAATGAGGGCTGGCTGTGAAATAAAGACAGAATGGGAGTTGCAAAATCGTTATGGGAAGAACAGGTAGTAAGTTGCTAAATACTACCCTTTCCTCGGATCAGGCAGCAATTCCAGTTTCGCAAGTTTTTCAACTTCTATGCTTGCATATCCGTATTCCTCAACAATTTTTCCCAGAATCAGATAAACTCCATATCCCCTGAAAGGATATTTTTTCAGTGAATCAGGAAAGTGAACCGTATCAAAAAAATTTCCTTCGGCATCAATAAAAGTTCCGAAATTCATAATTTCCTTTCTTTTGGTACGTACATATTTTATTGTAGAGAGTTTGCCTGTTATTTTCACGGTTTTTCCTTTATGCAAAATCAGTTTTCTTGCAGTTATTTCACCCCTGAATTTAGTTTTAAGCATATCGAAACCTGAAAGAGAAACCGGAAAATCAAGCAACTCAATTTCATCATAGGCATCTTCGAGTTTTGTCTGAAAACATAAGTCTGGCAATTTTCTGTTTTTTGTTTTCTGTTTAAAAAGCTGATTTTGTAAAGAAGGTAAAGGCGTTTTTTTCAATATAAAATGAGCATTCCAGTACAATTCTGCTTTTGATTTACCTGTAAAACGAAACGCCCCTGTTTTTATTAAAAGAATTAACTGCTCCATTCCTGTATGAACCCTCTGAAGAAAATCTTCAAGATTTAAAAAATCACCATACTGCTCCCTGCTTTTTATGATCTGTCCTGCTGTTTTATTTTCAAGATTTGAAAGATGTGCAAACCCGATATAAACTGTTCTATCCTGTATATTAGTCTTAAAATCACTTTTATTGACGCAGGGCAATTCAATTGAAGCTCCCCACCGCTGGGCCTCGTTAAAGTAAACCCAACTGCGATAAAAACCTCCGTAGTTATTGATAACAGCAACCATAAACTCAAGCGGATAATAAGTTTTCAGATAAAGACTCTGAAAACTCTCTGCTGCATAGGATGCTGAATGAGCTTTTGAAAATGAATAACCTGCAAACGATTCAATCTGTCTCCAGACTTCGTTTGTAAGATTATCTGAATATCCTCGCTGTTTGCAATTACTAAAAAATTTATCAACAATCCTTTTAAATTCAGTCTTTGACCTGTGTTTTCCACTCATTGCCCTTCGCAATACATCTGCATCGGCCAGATCAAGTCCTGCAAAATGATAACAAATTTTCAATACATCCTCCTGATAGACCATTACTCCGTATGTTTCTTTAAGTTGCTCTTCCATTATAGGATGATTATATCTGAATTTTTCCGGATTATTAAACCGGTAAATGTATTCTTTCATCATTCCCGAACTCGAAACTCCCGGCCTTATTATTGAACTTGCTGCAACCAGACAGAGATAATTGTTGCATTTTAGTTTTTTTATTAGCCCGCGCATGGCAGGACTTTCAATATAAAAACAACCTATGGTTTCTCCGCTGATAAGTTGCTTCTGTAAATTTTCATCTTTTTTGAATTCAGCAATATTGAAAATATCAACTTCTATATTATGATTTCTATTTATAATTTCCACACACTCGTTGATATGCCCTATACCCCTCTGACTAAGAATATCGAATTTTTCAAAACCTATGCTTTCGGCTGTGTACATATCCCACTGTACTGTAGGTAAACCTTTCGGAGGCAAATCAAGAGCAGAATAACAAGTGATTGGGTTTTCAGAAATAAGCACTCCGCCGGCATGAATACTGCGTATATTCGGAAATCCTTTCAGTAAAGCCGAAATTTTCAAAATACGTTCAAATGTTGAATTTTTATGTATTTCCTCATTAGGGTAATCAAGAAATCTATCAGTTTCATCTTTTGGCAGTCCGTACACTTTGCTTAATTCACGAACAATTGAATTGTATTTAAATTCGGGAGTTGTTCCCAGCAATGCCGCATGCCCTGGATATCTGTCAAAAATGTATTTATGAATAGTATCTCTGTCTTTCCATGAAAAATCAATATCAAAATCGGGAGGATTTGTGCGTTTTGGATTGATAAAACGTTCGAAATACAAATCAAGTTCTATAGGATCCACATCTGTAATTTTCAGGCAGTATGCCACAATGCTGTTTGCACCGCTGCCACGTCCTACATGATAAAATCCCATGCTCATCGAATATTTTATAATATCCCATGTAATCAGGAAGTATGCTGAAAATCCCAGTTTATTGATTACTTCCAATTCTTTGTTTAGTCGTTCTAAAGCATAACTGTTGTTTTTACCATAGCGATAAACAAGTCCTTCCCTGCTAAGTTTTTCAAGTAACAGTTTATCTTCATAAATGTTTCCTGTAAATGTCTTTTTATTTTTACTCTGTCTGAAATTGAATTCAAAAGAACAATTATCAAGCAATTTCATGCTATTGCTGATTATCTGAGGGAACTGCTGATATTTTTCGATGAAATAATCAGGAGAATAAAGCATTTCATCTTCATAAGCCAACATCTCAGGACTTAGTTTGCTCAGCAGAATATTATTGTCAATTGCCCTCAGATGACGGTGTAAAAAATAACCGATTCTATCTTTAAATGTAACAGGAGAAAATATTACAAGTCGTGAATGCTTGTGATTGAAAAACAGCACCTTTGACAACTCTGTAGGGCGGATTCCGATAAATTCATTTTCCTTAAGTTTAGCCGGAATATTGCCGTTTAGAGAATAAATAATATAGCTGTTGCTGAAAACAGGATTGTCCAAAGGAGTTTTGTTAATATTATGGCTGCTTAGAAAATCATTGATTTCTTTGAATCCTTCATTATTTTTTGCAATTGCAGTAAAAAGATGGCTGTTTCCTTCTCTGAACTCAATTCCGGCAACGGGTTTTATATTGTTTTCAGTACAGAGTTTTACAAAATCAAAAATACCTGTAGTTGCATTTATATCGGTAAGTGCAAGTGTTTTTATATGATTTTCAGAAGCATTTTTCACAATATCTTCTATTGACATTGTGCCAAATCGCAAACTGTAATATGAACGGGTATTCAGATACATTTTTAGTTATTTAATCCAATTGCTCTTTTAATAGATTTTGACCCATATCGTTTCCTGATTTTATCCATAGCCAGATACAGATTGATCATTTCTGAAGTATCTTCAAAAAGATTCAGTTGATGCCCGCCACTAATCAGACTACTGAATCTCACGCCAATAAGTCTAACCAGCAATCTGCGGCTATAAAGTTTTTCGAAAAGTTCTTTAGCTGTTGCAAGAAGTATATGATCCAGATTTGTGTAAGTAATGTGTTTCTGAAGAGTGTGCGTGTCGTAATTTGAATACCTGATTTTAACGGTGATGCAGGCTGTAAGTTTTCCTTGTTTTCTAAGTTGATATGCAATTTTTTCTATCATTCCTGTCAATACAGAGCGGAGCATATTTACATCAATTGTATCTGTCTGGAAAGTCCGTTCAGTACTTAATGATTTACTTTCACTATATGGTTTTACAGGAGTATTGTCAATACCATTTGCTTTTTTCCAAAGCATAATTCCATTTTTACCAAGCACACATTCCAGCATTTCAACCGGAATTTCGCTTAATGTTTTTATGGTTATAATACCCATCGAACGTAGAAGCGTGTATGTTTTATTGCCAAGCATGGGTATTTTTTTTATGGATAATGGAAATAGAAATGCCTTGACAAAATCCGGTGCAACTTCCTTTTCGCCGTTAGGTTTTGCCTCATTTGTAGCCATCTTAGAAACAGTTTTATTTACCGATAAACCGAATGAGATTGGCAATCCGGTTTGCTGTGTGATATATGTTCTGAGTTCATGAGTCCATTTTAAACATCCGAAAAACTTATCCATACCTGTTATATCGACATAAAACTCATCAATAGAAGTTTTTTCAAACAAAGGAGCTTTTTCCCCGATAATCTGAGTTACCATTTTTGAATATTTACTGTATTGCTCCATATCTCCACGGATAAAAACCGCATCGCTGCATAAACGCTTAGCCATTTTCATAGGCATGGCAGAACTCACTCCGAATTTTCTGGCTTCGTAACTGCAACTTGAAACCACACCTCTGTCTGAAAGCCCTCCGATAATTACAGGTTTTCCTGTTAAGCTGGAATTTTGAAGTCTTTCTACAGATACAAAAAAGGAATCCAGATCCATGTGGACAATATTTCTTAAACTATTTTCCATTTTTTTTAAGAAAAATTTGGCAGATAAAAATATTCGTTATACTTTTGATTAAATTTTAATCATTTTAATGACGACAATTTAATCAATAAAAACAAAAAATGCAAGTTTTTTTATTAAAAAATGTGTTTGAAAA
>JBDRPR010000119.1:0-10280 GCA_043826845.1 Bacteroidota bacterium | reverse complement strand
ATATAGGAATTGCAGTAGAAAATCTTGATGATTCAATAAAATTGTATGAAGATATATTAGGAATCAAGTGCTATGCAGTTGAGGAGGTTAAGGAGCAAAAAGTTAAAACTGCATTTTTTAAAATTGGGGAAACAAAAATTGAATTGCTTGAATCCACTGATACTGATGGACCAATAGGAAAATTTATTGAAAAGAAAGGCGTGGGAATACATCATATTGCTTTTGCTGTTAAAGATATTGAAAAAAATCTATGTGAATTACAGGAAAAAAGCATTCAATTAGTGGACATTGTTCCAAGAAAAGGAGCTGAAGGATTGGATATTGCATTCGTTCATCCTAAGTCCACTCAGGGTATATTAATCGAAATTTGTGAAGACAAAAAATCAGTAAATAAATAATATTACATTTTTTTTATGACCCAACAGGAAAAAATTCAGGAATTACTCGATCTGAGAGAGAAAGCTCGTATTGGAGGCGGTGAAAAACGAATTGATGCACAGCACAGTAAAGGGAAAATGACTGCCCGTGAAAGAATAAATATTTTACTTGATGAAGGTAGCTTTGAAGAGTTTGATATGTTTGTTTCTCATCGCTGTATTGATTTCGGGCTGGATAAAGAGCATTATCTATCGGACGGAGTAGTTACAGGTTATGGCACAATAGATGGCCGCATTGTTTACGTGTTTTCTCAGGATTTTACAGTATTCGGAGGATCCCTTTCTGAAATGTTTGCTGCTAAAATCTGTAAAGTTATGGATCAGGCGATGAAAGTAGGTGCTCCAATAATAGGATTGAATGATAGTGGAGGTGCCAGAATTCAGGAGGGTGTAAAAAGCCTGGGTGGATATGCTGAAATTTTTGAACGCAATATTTTGTCTTCTGGCCTTGTCCCTCAGATTTCTGCTATTTTTGGACCCTGTGCAGGAGGAGCAGTTTATTCTCCTGCGTTAACTGATTTTATTGTTATGTCAAAAGAAACAAGTTACATGTTTGTGACAGGTCCAAAGGTTGTTAAATCAGTTACAGGAGAAGAAGTTACTGCTGAACAATTGGGTGGGGCAAAAGTCCATGCGTCAAAATCGGGAGTCGCTCATTTTATTTCAGAAAATGAGGAAGAAGGACTTCTTTTAATAAGAAAACTAATTAGTTATCTTCCTCAGAACAATCTTGAAGAAACAGCCATTGCTTTTTGTGACGATCCAATTGATCGTTTGGAAGAAAGTCTGAATAATATTATCCCTGATAATACTAATAAGCCATATGATGTTAAAGATGTAATACAGGCAATTGTTGATTATAATGAAATGATTGAAATTCAGCGTGATTATGCACCAAACATTATTACAGCTTTTGCACGATTTAACGGAACGAGTGTTGGAATTGTGGCTAACCAGCCTAATTATTTGGCAGGTGTACTGGATATTAACTCTTCAAGAAAAGCTGCCCGTTTTGTCAGATTTTGCGATGCTTTTAATATACCCATTGTAACGTTGGTTGATGTTCCTGGATTTCTTCCCGGCACAAATCAGGAATATGGCGGCATAATTATTCATGGAGCAAAATTATTATTTGCTTATGGGGAAGCAACTGTTCCAAAAATTACTGTAATTCTCCGAAAAGCATACGGTGGGGCATATGATGTTATGTCATCAAAACATTTGCGCGGTGATATAAATTATGCATGGCCAACTGCTGAAATTGCTGTAATGGGACCTAAAGGAGCAATTGAAGTACTTCACAGTAAAGATATTGCCGAAATTAAAGATGAGACTGAAAGAATAAAATTCATTGCTGAGAAGGAAAATGAATATCGTGAAAAATTTGCTAATCCATATATTGCTGCAAAATTCGGATATATAGATGATGTAATTGAACCTCGAAATACGCGTTTTCGAATAATCAGGGCGTTACAAACATTACAGACAAAGAAAGAAGTTAATCCCCTAAAAAAACATTCAAATATACCTTTATAAATATAACTATATGTTAGGACTAGTTTTATTACAAACATCCACCCCAATTGCTGTTACTGCATCAAAATCAGCTGAATCTTTTGAAAAAATTGATCCATGGGGAATTGGTATGGCTATTATTGCAATGAGTGTTGTATTTTCTGCTTTGATTCTTTTATATATATCATTTAAATACGTTGGTTTTGCTTTTACAACAGATTGGAAGCGAAGAAAGCTGCTAAAGGATGGGAAAATTGAGGAAGCAAAACATATTGAGAATAGTTCCACAGGAGAATTGAATGCTGCGATTGGACTGGCTCTTTATCTTTATAAAAATGAGTTGCATGATATTGAGAGTTTTAGACTTACTGCAAATAAAGTTTCAAGAAATTACTCTCCATGGAGTTCGAAAATTTATGGAATTCGTCAAATTCAAAAAAGTAATTGGTAATGAAAAAGTTTAAATTTATAATAAACGGAAACAACTACGAAGTTGAGATAAAAAGTGTTGAGAATAACTTTGCTGAGTTGGAAGTGAATGGAACTATTTATAAAGTAGAGGTGGATAAGGATATACAAACTGTAAAAACACCTAAACTTGTTCGTCCAAAAGCTATACCATCAACTGATACTCCGAAGGATGAAGACCATAAAGTGATGCCGGAAAAGATATCAAAAAGCGGTACAAATATTTTAGCACCATTACCCGGAGTGATTCTTGAAATCATTGTAAAAGTGGGAGATACGGTTGCAATTGGACAAAAGCTCATAGTGTTGGAAGCTATGAAGATGGAAAATAACATTGATAGTGATACTTCGGGTAAAATAATTGATATTAAGGTTAATAAAGGCGACTCTGTGATGCAGGGTGACCCATTAATTGTAATTGGATAATTTTGACAGTATGGAAAATCAGGGTTTTTTTAGTTTTGTATGGCAACAAGTGGAGGTGTTTTTTGGTTATACATCTTTTCCTAATTTTACAATAGGTCATATTATTATGATTACTGTTGGGTTATTATTTATTTTCCTGGCAATTAAGAAAGAATTTGAACCATTATTGTTAATTCCCATTGGATTTGGAATAATGATAGGAAATATTCCGGTTTTTAATATTGATCATTTTTTAATTTCAGATCCATTAAACCTTAAAGTCGGGATATATCAGGAAGGTAGTGTAATGAATTATCTGTATTTTGGTGTGAGACAAGGCGTTTATCCTCCTTTGATATTTTTGGGTATTGGGGCAATGACAGATTTTTCCACTTTACTATCGAACCCGAAGCTGATATTAATTGGTGCAGCGGCTCAATTAGGTATTTTTGGTGCATATGCTCTTGCTTTGGCTTCTGGTTTTGCTCCTAATGAAGCCGGTGCAATTGCAATTATTGGTGGAGCAGATGGTCCTACTGCAATTTTTCTGTCTTCAAAACTTGCACCTCAATTTATGGGAGCTATCGCAATTTCAGCATATTCATATATGGCTTTGGTCCCTGTAATTCAACCACCTGTTATGAGATTATTAACTTCAAAAAAAGAGCGTTTAATCCGCATGAGACCTCCTCGTATCGTTTCAAAAACGGAAAAGATTTTATTCCCAATACTGGGATTGATGCTGACCTGCTTTATTGTACCATCGGGTCTGCCTCTATTGGGAATGCTGTTTTTCGGAAATCTGCTTAAGGAAAGTGGTGTTACAAAACGTTTAGCTGTAACTGCTTCAGGCCCTCTTATTGATATAGTTACGATTTTAATTGGTTTAACAGTCGGTGCTTCAACTCAGGCTACGGTATTTTTGAAAATAGAGTCATTAGGCATTTTTGCACTTGGTGCAGGATCATTTATTATTGCAACTGCTGGTGGTGTAATGTTTGTTAAATTTATAAACCTGTTTCTAAAAGCAGGATATAAAATAAATCCTTTGATTGGAAATGCAGGTGTTTCAGCTGTACCTGATAGTGCCAGAGTTTCTCAGGTTGAAGGTTTGAAATATGATAAAACAAATCATCTTCTTATGCATGCAATGGGACCTAACGTTGCAGGAGTTATTGGCTCAGCAGTTGCAGCTGGAATTTTGCTGAGTTTTTTATATTAGGTTTATTTATCAGTTAATTTGTCAAGTACATATTTAATCAGATCTTTTACTACTGGTTTGTAGTCTTTACTGTACTCTTTTCTAATTCGGTTCGCAATGATTACACAGATAGTAACGGCATTATGTCCTAATAATTTTGATAATCCGTAAATTGCGGAACTTTCCATCTCATAATTTGTTATTTTCTCATTTTTATAAGAGAAAGCCTCGATTTTATCATTTAAATTCATATCAGCAGTATTGAGACGAAGAACTCTACCTTGAGGGCCGTAAAATCCGGAAGCTGAAATGGTAATCCCTTTTCTGATATCTCCTCCAATCCGATTTGCAAATTCTTCAGAAGCTCTTACAAAATAGGGCTTTGCCAATTGTGCGTTCCACCCTGCGTGTTTTATAAAGGATTTTTCCATTTCCAGATCGGAAATAGAATTACGACCGGCATAAAAATTAAGCATACCATCAAATCCAATCGCCATCTTTGATAAAAGATATGAATCAACAGGAATATCTGCCTGTAAAGCTCCTGAAGTACCAATTCTTATAAAATTTAAGGATGTCTTTTCTTTTTTTATAGAACGTTTTTTTAAATCAATGTTTACTAAAGCATCAAGTTCATTAACAACAATATCAATATTATCAGTTCCGATTCCGGAAGAAATTACAGTAATTTTTTTCCCTCTGTAATACCCTGTATGCGTTAGAAATTCCCTGTTTTGAATTTTAAATTCAATTTTATCAAAAAAGGAAGAAACGATTTCAACCCGCCCTGGATCTCCAACAAGAATTATGTCATTAGATATATGTTGCGGTTTTAAGTGAAGGTGGAAAATGCTTCCGTCATCATTAATTATCAACTCAGATCGTGGAATTTTATTCATTTGGTTGAATATTTTGAAATTAAATCCAAAAATATAAAAAACAATAATAATATGTTATGCAAATCAGTAATTTATAATATTTAACATTAAAATATTCTTCAAGGAATTATTAAAGTATTAATAATGTTGTATATTTGCATCAGAATAAAAAATTAAAGAATATGGAAAATAAAGAAAATAAAATTTTGATTCCTCTTGATTTTTCTGAACATTCATTGGCAGGTCTTGAAGAATCGTATAAATATGCAAGATTTTCGAACTCAGAAATCGTTCTACTGCATATTCTAAGTGAAAGCAATAATTCAGGTCTGTTTTCCAAGAAAGAACAGGAAGATTATTATGAAAAAGTCAAAAATAAATTTGATGAGTTTGTTGCACTTGTCGCTAAAAATACCGGACTAAAGGTAAGCTATATGTTAGAATATGGCAAACTGGTTGAAACAATACTTGATGTATCAGAAAGAATTAAAGCAAAATTGATTGTTGTAGGAACAACAAAATCAATAAATATAATGCAAAAAATTGTCGGATCCAATGCATTACGTTTGATTAGGGAAGCAAAATGCCCTGTTATTACTCTGAAAAGTAAAACACCTCGTGAAAAATGTGAAAATATTATCGTTCCTCTTGATCTTACTAAAGAAACAGGGCAGAAAGTTGCAATCGCAGTTCAGATTGCTCAGCATTTTGGAGGAAAAATATATGCAGTTGCAGCAATGACAACTGCAGTTGAGTATGATGTGGATAAAATGTATAATAAACTTCAGCAGGTTAGAAAGTTTGTTAATGACCATAATGTTGATTGTGAGACCCAATTTATTAAGGTAAATGGTGGTAACGATAAAATTGCAACTCAATTGTTAAATTATGCAAAAAAAGTTAACGGGGATTTATTCATGATCATGACACAACAAGAAGCAGAATTTGTAGAATTTTTCATCGGTTCTTTAGCCAAACAAATAATTCACAGTTCAGAAATTCCTGTAATGAGTATAATTCCCAAAAGTAAACGTTAAATTAATCATAAAAACAAAAAAAATGAATAAAAAATTTAGAGCTCCATTAATTATCCTGGTAATTATTGTTATTTTATTATTAATATTTGGCAGTCGAATGTTTTATACCTTGAGACCAGGAGAAAGAGCAGTTATTTTTAAAACATTTGCAGGTGGTTTGAATAAAGATAATGTTTTATCTCAGGGATTTCATATTATAGCACCCTGGAATGAATTAATTATATACAATGTCCTTGAACAAAAAGCTGAAGAGAAAATGGATATTCTTGATAAAAGCGGATTGTCCATGAACGTTGATGTAACAATCTTGTTTAATCCGATATTCGATAAGGTTGGATATTTACACCAGAATATTGGTGTTGGCTATATTGATGTAAAAGTGATTCCTGTGATTAGATCTTCAGTACGTGAAATTATGGGGCGATACACTGCAGAAGAAATCTATTCTACTAAAAGACAAGAGGTTGAAGCAGCCATTGCAGAAAAAGCATCTATTATTTTGAGAGAAAATAATATCGAAATGAAATCATTATTAATCAGATCAATAATATTACCTACTGAAATAAAATCTGCAATTGAAAATAAACTAAAACAGGAACAGGAAGCATTAGCATATAAATTCAGACTTGAAAAGGAAACCAGTGAAGCTGAACGTAAGAGGATAGCTGCTGAAGGTGAAGCAAGAGCCAATAATATTGTAAACAGTAGTTTGTCTGATAAGTTATTGCAAATGAGAGGAATTGAAGCAACTCTAGAGTTGTCAAAATCTCCTAATTCCAAAATTGTAGTTATTGGTGGCGGTGATAAAGGTTTGCCTCTGATACTTAATAATTAATAAATTTATTTGGTATATTGAAGCATAAATTTTAGAATTTATGCTTTTTTATTATATATTTTTCTATTAACTTGCTTATTTATTAACAAATATAAACAATAATCTGCTATGAAAAATCTAATTATTATTATGGGTATAATTTGCATAGTACAAATTTTACCTTCATGTGACAATAAATCAGTTGATGATAAGTCAGAAGAAAATGCTCTTTTGCCTAAAGTTGTTCTTTTAAAACACAATTTTTATTTCAATCAGCAAACAGGTGGTCAGGATTGGAGTGGGGGATTCGATTCTAAAAAATTTATTGATAAAATTCTTGATGATGTATTAGCTGGAAAAGTTATTGTGTTTGATTATGGGGATTTTTGTGAAAATATTTATTCCCCAATGACCTCAGATGTTATTAATTGGTCATGTGATGTTTTAAGTAGGGACACCTTTTTGGTTGAAGACCCTGCCAGCGGTGAATTGATTGAAAAAATTACTGAATTTAAACTTGACAGAAAAGATGTTATTTTGACTCATTTTTGGGAAGAATGGTTTTTTAATGAAGAAAAATTTAGTCTTGATAAAGAAGTTATTGGATATGGACTTGCTAGAGAATATGAAAGACAAATGGCTGACGGAGAGATTGATGTGGCTAAGCGAATGATGTTTATGATTCCATTTAAAACCGATTCAATAAATATTCTGGCGAAAAATGTAAAAGAAAAAGAATTAATAGCAGAAAATATAAAATATGAGTTTAACCTTGATGAACAGGAATCTTTTGTAAAAGGTTTTGACAGAGAACTGTTTTTTAATTTATTAATGAAAAAAGTCAAAAATGATGCTACTGTTCTGGAAGATTTTTTTGATTCTGCAACCAAATTTAGCTACAGGGAATATGAGAAAAATAACCTGATTGACACTTTTATAATTGAAAATCCTATAACTTTTGAATTGATACCGAAAATCGTGAATAGTGAAATTGACTTTGAAACGATTCAAAGTTATATATTTATTGAAGACTGGTATATTGACTGGAAAACTCTGAAAATTGTAAAAATTATTAAAGGCATAGCTCCTGTTATGCATTTTTACAGAGCTGATGACACAGAAGGAACCCGTGAAACACAGAAAAAAGTATTGTTTACCATATGGTTTAATTATCAGAAATAATTATTTCATTAAAAGACAATGAAAAAGCGGTTACTGCTTATTAATCCGGTCAATAAAAGCAGGTTGGGTGTTCAATCTAATCCCAGGTCAAAATATCCCCCAATAGCTTTTGGTATTCTGAAAAAGCTGACTCCGGATAACTGGGACGTTAAAATCATTGATGAGAATATGGATGATTTTGTTTATGAGGAAGCAGATTTGGTTGGATTTACTGCATACACATCATCTATAACAAGAGCATATAAAATTTCTCAAATATACAGGGAAAAAGGAATCCCGACGGTAATCGGGGGAGTTCATGTCTCAATTATGCAGGATGAAGCTCTTAAATATACAGATTCAGTTGTAGTTGGTGATGCAGAAAAGGTTTGGGAAAAAATTTTGAATGATTTTGAAAACAATAAATTACAGAGGAAATATTTTCAACCGCTTACAAATCTTGAAAACATTCCTGTCGCCGATCATAATATTTTTAATAAAAGATACATGTTTGGATCTATTCAAACATCAAGGGGATGTCCGAACAATTGCTCATTTTGTGTAACACCTGTTCTGTACAAAGGAAAATATTTAAGAAGACCTGTTGAAGAAATTTTATCTGAAATAGAATATCATCCCAAACAACATTTATTATTTATTGATGATAATATTATGGGCTATTCAGAGCTATGCAAACAAGAAGCATTTGAACTTGTAAAAGGTATGGTTGACAAAAAGTTGAATAAAATGTGGATGGGAAATGCTACAGTAGATATTGCTGAAAATACTGAATATCTGAAAATGGCTTCCGAGGCAGGCTGTAAACTTCTCTTTCTTGGTATTGAAGCTGATGATGAAGATGCTCTTAAGGAGATGAATAAAATGGTAAATCTGAGGTTAAAAGTTGAAAATTATCAGAATGCAATAAAAAAAATACATAAACAGGGAATAGCTGTCATGGCTGGGTTAATTTTTGGTTTGGACTCTGATAATATGCAAAACATTGAAGAACGTGTCAGTTTTATCAAGAAGAGTGACCTTGATGCTGTTCAGATGTCAATACTGACTCCCTTTCCAGGAACAAGAGTTTATACAAAATATACTGAAGAAAATCGTATATTCAGGAATAATTTTCCAGATGACTGGGAACGTTATGATGGTCTTGAACTTGTATATCATCCAAAAAGTATGGATTCGAGAGAGTTTGAAGTACAAATGAATCATAATTTTAAGCGTGTCTTCAATAAAACTGCCTTATTCAAGCGTTACCTTAAAAGCCTTACCCATCTGAAAAAAGAAACAGCTGTATGGGGTTATCAATCAGGAAAACATTTTTATAAATTTCTAAAACCCTATTTTAGATAAAAGGCACTTTTTTTGCTTCGTTGGCATTTATATTCAAAAGCAGGTTCATATGAAAATTTTATTGTTAAATATTTTTGCTCTTTTCACATTAAATATTATGTGTCAAAATTTTAAAGCAGAACAAAAAAAATATACACGGGTCAGAGATGCCTATTCTGAAAAGGAAACAGAATTGCTGGATTTATATCAGGAAAAAGGATTTACCAGCCTTGGAATAGAAATTTATATCAGAGTTTTTAAGTACGAGAAAATTCTGGAAATATGGGGAAAATCTTCAGCTGACAGCCAGTTTGTTCATATAAAAGATTTTGAATTTTGTAGTTTTTCAGGCAAATTGGGACCAAAAAGGGTTCAGGGTGATATGCAGACACCCGAAGGATTTTATTATATTGATCGTTATAATCCATACAGTAGCTTTTATTTATCTCTAGGAATTAACTATCCAAATTTTTCTGATAGAAAGTTGAGTAAATATTCAAATCTGGGTGGTGATATTTTTATTCATGGATCATGTTGTACCATTGGCTGTATTCCTATCACAGATGATAAAATAAAAGAATTGTATATTATGACTGTTGAAGCAAAAAATAACGGACAGACAAAAATTCCGGTTCACATTTTTCCTGCAAAAATCTCTGAGGAACAATTAAATAAACTGACTGAAAAATATGGCGAAGATAATGAATTGATTCAGTTCTGGACAAACCTTAAGGAAGGATACGATTATTTTGAGAATAATAAACTTATTCCTCAATATACTATTGACTCTACAGGAAAATATATATTCAAATAAATACTCAGTGTTAGTACTATATTGTACTTTATAAAATTACAATAAACTTGATCCCACGCTGCTTTTACCTAGATCAACCCCTATCATAAATTCGTGTGAACCGGTGCTGTAATTCCTTAAAGTGCTGAAAGTGTAATCGAAAGCATACCCGATATAATATCTGTCGTATTTTATTCCCAATAAAGCAATTACTGATTCGCTGGATC
>JBDRPR010000118.1:0-4827 GCA_043826845.1 Bacteroidota bacterium | reverse complement strand
ATTACAAATCCTCAATCAGAAAAAGTTTTTCTGGTTGTAGGTGCATCATTTTAATAAAATGTCATTATTTTTATTGTTTATGAATGATTTATAAGTATCGGTACTACCTAATATATTCATTTTTTTTTCAGAAAACAATCTGACAGAATCGTCAAATCCTTTCGTAATCGCAATATTCAGGTATTTTTCGGCGCTTAATGTATCTTTTAATGTGGCGAAATAGAGTGAGTACAAATAATAAACATCAGGGTTTTCAGGATCGGCAATTTCATATAATTCCAATACTTCTTTTGCCTGGACTGTATTGTTTTGATTTATTGCACTATTTGCATTCATAAACATAAGCAGACTTATATAATTGAGAGTCCTGCATGTTTTCAGCGATTCATAATCTCTTGATTTTAATTCAATATTTTTCAATCTTGTTATTTCCTTTTTCCACCAATAAAAATCTTTCAAAGATAAATTCTCCATATATGACTGATGTTCTATTATTTCATTGTTCATGTTGTTGATTTCAGAAGCTAAAGTCTCTTGTACAATTTCTGAGTTTTGCAAAGAATCAATAATGCTATTAAAACATGTAATATCTTTAATTCCATTCAAATAGCTAACGGCTTTTATAGCAATAGTAAATTTTTCGAAAGAAGATCTTGCTTTTTCGATTTGTATATTAAAATCTTTTTCAATTAAATCTATTATACTGTCATCTTTTGATTTAATATTATCTCTCATAGCATTTATTTCTAACCATAAAAATGCTTTTTCCATAATTTCTTCTCCCGGCCATTCATGATTTCCTTCAAAAGAAATAAATTCGTTTCTCATTTTAATATTGTCAAGATTTTTATGAAGCAAAACCAATTCAGGATAGTTAAAATCTTTTATTCCAACCAAGCTTATAAAATGAAATTGATTTTTAATTGGCTTGTTAACTTGAGGGAAGCCTGCCCCGCATGCAATTACTCCATTAATGCCTCCTTCATTAATTGCAATCCCGGAAGAAACTCTGGCACCGCCAGAAAATCCAGCAGTATATATTCGTGATACATGTATAGAAAACATATTTTTAACTGAGAGTTTGATATTTCTGAAAACAGCAAGTTGTTCTTGCTCATTCATTCCATTTCTTGATTTGTTTGAACCTATAAGAATATATCCGTAATTTTCTCCCAGCTTTTTGTACTTTTTCAACGGAATTTCGCCTTTTGCCTGCGGATCAAAAAAAAATATTACCGGCCAGACTTTATTTGTATCATAATACGATGGCACAAAGTAGGTATATGAATTTAATGAATCGTTAATAATTTGATTCAGAAATATTGATTTTTCAGATAATGTATTATAATCCTTTTCAAATTTAGGGTTACATGAATAAACAAAAATACAAATCAATAAAAAGTTATAATAAAATGATGTGTTCATTATTAACTGTTTATTTAGCAAATTAAAATATGTTTTAGCTGCTGTTTTTAAAATCATAAAAATAAGGAATTTTTCTTATTGATTTATTGTCTATAAAATGTACTTTTGTTAAAAAACTAATAAAATCTTAAATTATGAAAAAAACCAAAAATCTCTGTTTCCTAGTCGTACTTTTCTTGATTTCAGGTATATCCTGGTCTCAAATCAATCAATTTAGAAAAATAAATGATAAAGGAATTGCCAATATGGTATTTGCTAATAAAACAATAGAAAAAGGACAGGAGAGTAATACATCGCTGAAAAACTCATTTGCTGAAAATGAGGCAATTTATGCCAGATGCTACTTTCCGAAACCTTTTGGTGAATACAAGGCCACGAGCGATGAAAAATATTATATTGACCTATATTTAGACGGAGGTTTTGTAGAAAGATTAAACCAGTCATATCCCGATGCGACTTGGCAGCAGATTTCATTATATATAATAAATACTGGAGATGATGATTTTAAAAACCTTGAAAATGCACTTATAAATGCAGGTAGCGGTGAACATAAACTAAAAGTATCTGTTGGAATTGAAAGATATATGAAAACAAAAGAAGTGATTCAGGATGACGGATCTATTAAAAAGGAAAAAGTATATAATATGCTTTATTTATCTGATGGTGAAATAACAATAACAGTAAAATAATAACCGAAAAAATTGTATTATGAATCAATTAAACAAGTCCCCGTATTTTATGTTTATTATTGGATTAGCTGCGTTGGCATTTGCAGTATATTCTTATAAACAGCAGACTAAATTTCTTGAGAATAGCAAAGAGACAACAGGAACAGTCATAGATGTTAAAGTACAAAAAACAAGCGATACCGGTTCGATGAAAAACAGAAGATTCAGTAATAAGACATCCTATGTACCTGTTGTCGAATTTTATACTGAAGACAGTACAAGAATTGAGTTTAAATCGTCATCAGGATCAAGTAATTTTGATACTTACAAAACAGGGAAAAAAGTTGCCGTATTGTACAATCCTGATGATCCGACCTATGCACAGCTTAAAAGTAAGTCCAATAAAACAACTGCATACATCTCCGCAGGTGGAGGATTGCTATTTATTATTATTGGTTTGGTTACTATAATTATGAAGAAAAGAAAAAAAATTATTTAAGGTATCCTTAAATTTTAAAAAAGGTTGTATTTGTACAACCTTTTTTTTGGATTATCCATACTGTTTTAAATAACTGTTTTTTATTTGGAATATTTATTTGATAATTTATTAACTTTGAATATTAATAAAAAATTGGTAACAATTTTATTAAAAAACAGGTATAATATATATGTTAAAAAATAAATCATATTAATATAATGAGAAAGACAATTACATTAATCATAGCATTTTTATTATTAATTAATTATGCGAAAAGCCAGTGTTTTGAATGTCTGGATACTGATGTGATAACATTTCACGTAGATTTGAGTGCTACTCCTGACACGTTATGGACAAGTCCTCCCATAGCTCGGAGTGGGACATGTTGTTTAAGCACTCAACCTCCATGTGTCCGTTTTATTGTACACCTAAATCCAATGGCAGATGAATTCAGTTTTCAGATGGCGGCTGGTGCTTCTCCTCCAGGGATGGAGTATTTGGTAAATTGCACTGATACATTTCCCGCAGGGGCACCAATTTGTGCTCCAAGTGCTGATTCCCTTTGTATTTTATATTGTAAACCAGGGGGTAACGCCAATGCTTATGAAATAGCTACTGCTAGAAATGTATATGCTTCACCTGATATTTCTCTTAGTATGGGTTGTACTGGAATGCTCTCAATTGAAGGCATTCAGGAATCAAGCATCTCCTGGTCATCCATATATCCTGGAGCAGTAGGTGACTATAACTCGTATCTGTCCTGTCTTTCAGGTTGTGATACTACTTATGTTACCGCTTCTGTTGGTTATCCTCCTTATGTTGATTTTGTGGGGCAGGGAATGCCCACAGGATGCAGTTCATCAATTTCTTCAGACACTGTACGCGTGTTTTTTGTCACTGGAATGACCGTCCAGATTGATCCTGCAGATCCTGCTATATGTTTCGGGGGATCAGACGCAACAATAACAGCCATCCCATCCGGTGGCGCTCCTCCATATAGTTATTTATGGAGTACATTGGAAACAACTTCATCCATCCTCGTGGGTGTTGGTACATATTGGGTAGAGGTTCAGGATACAACCGCCGGTTGTCCACCTGCTACGGATACAGTTACTGTCGTTGCAAACCCGTCCTCAATAACGGCCAATGCAGGGCCTAATGATACTGTATGTATAACTAGTCCTGATTATACGCTTAATGGTAGTGTTACAATTGCATCAGGTGGAATCTGGAGTGGCGGTACCGGTGCGTTTACACCCGATAATACAACATTGAATGCAACCTATACCCCATCTGCTGCTGAAATAACTGCAGGTACTGTTACTCTGACACTGACAACTACCGGAAATGGAGGCTGTCCACCTGCAATAGATGATATTACTATTACAATTTTACCCCTTCCAGTGGTAGATGCTGGTATTGATCAGACGGTTTGTACTACTTCCCCTAATGTCTCCCTGAATGGATCGGTTACGGTTGGATCTACCACCGGTATTTGGACAACAAGCGGAACAGGTACATTTACACCGGATGACATCACATTAAATGCAACCTATAATCCTAGTGCAGCAGATATTACAGCAGGGACTGTCACACTAACACTCACTGCAACTAATGGTTGTTCTCCCTTGTCAGACAATATGGTTGTTACTATCTCTCCTGCACCTGTGGTAGATGCCGGTATTGATCAGACTGTTTGTGCCCTTTCACCAAATGTTTCACTCAGCGGATCGGTGACAGTTGGAGGAACCACAGGTCAATGGACTAGTAGCGGGACAGGTACATTTACACCGGATGACATCACATTAAATGCAACCTATAATCCTAGTGCAGCAGATATAACTGCAGGATCAGTTACTCTTACCTTAACTTCGACCGACGGATGCGATGCTATTCAGGATGCAATGATTGTAACTATCACACCTGCTCCAATTGTAAGTGCCGGTATTGATCAGACAGTTTGTGGAAATAATGCAGATGTGTCCCTTAACGGATCAGTCACAGTTGGCGGCAGTGCAGGCCAATGGACAACAAGCGGAACAGGTACATTTACACCGGATGACATCACATTAAATGCAACCTATACTCCAAGCGCAGCAGATATTACAGCAGGAACAGTAACCCTTACCCTTACTTCAACCGATGGATGTGCTGCTGTTGCTGATGCAATGATAGTTACAATTACACCAGCACCTGTCGTGGATGCAGGAATAGATCAGACAGTATGCGCATCTTCACCAAATGTTGTTTTAGCAG
>JBDRPR010000117.1:0-4031 GCA_043826845.1 Bacteroidota bacterium | reverse complement strand
CTGAACGAAAATAAACTTTTTAATGATTAGTAAATTCTCCTTTAAAGAAGTATAAGTTATTCGTTTTTTTATAGTGCGGTGCGCTAGTCCTTTTGTCTCATATACTGATTTCTTTTTACTGATATTTTGGTGCTCTGCACCTTGCTGTCTGTCCAAAGATTATTTCAAAACCATTATCTCACTCCTCACCAGTTTTCCATCAATAACCCGATTACAAACATACGTTACCTTTGCCCATCCGATCGTAGTTATTAAAGTTTTTTCTGATGTTACAGGAATGGTGGTTTTAAGATGGCCGTTTAGGATTGTAATTTTTATGCTTACCCCTCCCTGCCTCACCTGAAGGGGAGGAGTAATTTCTGCATAAAAATTCCCATCACTTGGGTTGGGGTATAGTTTGAAGTGTTAAACAGCTTTTGTTTTGAAACATCACTACCGTTTATTTTCAGTAATAATAGTGAAAGATTTAATATCTGTTTTTTTCATTCAATATTTATGTTTAAATATTCACTCCGATAATCAGAATATCGTCAACCTGTTCAATATCACCACGCCATTTTTCAATAATTTCGTCAAGTTTTTGTTTTTGAGATTCCATGTCGAGATGACTAATTGAAATAAGAGTTTCCTTAAAATTTTTATATTTATATTTTTTTCCAAAAGCCCCGCCAAACTGATCAGGGTAGCCATCAGAAAAAATGTACAATAAATCACCGGATTTCAGTTCAATCAATTCATTTGAAAAAGGCTGAATTACGCCATCTTCAATATATCCTATCGGTTGTTTATCGGCTTTATATTCAATTAAATTATTATCTCTTATAATATATAATGGATTTTTTGCTCCTGAAAATTGCAATTCAAGATTTTGATAATTCAGACAACAAAGAGCCAGATCCATTCCATCGCGAATTGCCGAATCTCCTTTTTTCTGGCTTAAAGTACCGCTAACAATTAAATTGAGTCTGTTTAAAATTTCGGAAGGGGAAGTCTGTTTATGCTCAATTACAGCCTGATTTAAACCATTGTGCCCGACAATACTCATAAATGCACCCGGAACTCCATGTCCGGTACAATCAACAGCTGCAAACAAAACATTATCATTAACGGGATGCATCCAGTAAAAATCGCCCGAAACAATATCTTTTGGTTTAAACAGCACAAATGAATTTTTAAGAAACTGACTGATAAACTCTCCGGGAGGTAACAGTGCTTCCTGTATTCTTTTAGCATACCTGATGCTGTCCATGATATCTTTATTTTTTTCCTCAATCATGTCTTTTTGCTGAATAATTTCTTCATTGGCTGTTTCAAGCATCTTGTTCTTTTCGAATATTTCGTGAGTACGTTCCCTTACCTTTTGTTCAAGAACAGCTTTTTCCAGTTTTAATTTCCTTTCTCTTAGCCTTATAAAGACATAAATCGAAACAACAATAAATATGATTACCAGTGCAATAAACCATGTGGTTTGCCAAAAAGGAGGCTTAATAGTAAAAGTATAGACTAGTGGCTTTTCGCTCCAGATATTATTTTCATTGGCTGCAATAATCTCAAAAGAATAAGTTCCAGGGGCAAGACCTGAATATACTGCTTCGTTTTCATCTCTTTCGGGCGACCAGTCGGAATCTAGTCCTGTAAGTTTGTATTTGTACTTTATCTTATCAGGGTTTGATAAAGAGATTGCATTAAATTTAAAAGAAATATGATTTTTTGAATATGGAAGAATTAATTCATTAGGCACATTAAACCAAGGGATTACACTATCTGCCATTTGTTTCCAATCTACTTCTTCAAAAAAGAGGTCAATTCCTGTAAGATAGACTTTAGGAGCCTGAAGGTTTATTTTTTCGATTTCAGGGCTATATTTTGTCAATCCTTTCACAGTACCAAACCAGATATTTTTTTCATTATCCTTAAAAATTGCATTAAGTTTATTTTCAACTCCGAAAAAGCCATCAGACCTATGATAACTTCTCACAGAAATAATATTCTGATCTTTATCCAGAATAATTTTATCAAAACCATTGTCTGTACCGACAATCAAAGTATTGCTATCAAAAAACACAAGAGAATAAATATTGGCGGAACTGAGCTTTTCATCTCCCGCAATTAATATAATTTTTATCGAATCACTTGTATTCTGATCAAATTTGTACAATCCTCCACCGTATGTTCCTATCCAGATATTTCCTTTTACATCTTCGGCAAGAGCATGAATAGAAATATCCAACAAACCATCTGCGTCATTATATTGAGTCATTTGTCCTTCGTTAAACTTTATCAGTCCACCCAAAGTACCGACCCATTTATTTCCAGATTTATCACCAATTATTGTCTGAATTTTGTCATTTTGAATTTCATACTGACTTTCCTGAGTTATATTAAGAAATTCATTATTGCTGTATATACTCAATCCTGCGCCGGTTCCAATCCAGATAATTTCGTTTTTATCCTTGTAAATACAATTTACACGATTATCCACCAATCCATTATCTTCATTTATAATATAAAATTTCTTTCCGTCAAATACAGAAATTCCATTTTGTGTTGCTAGCCAGATATTGTTTTCATCATCAATAAACAGTGAGTTTATATTATTATCCGATAAACCATCTTTAATAGTATAAGAATTAAATTCATAACTGTTTTCCTTATTTTTCATTTTTATCAAACCACCTCCCAATGATGAAATCCAGAAATTCCCTTTATCATCCTGCCTGATACCTGAGATTTGTTCATATTTTAACCCTGAAGTGGCAGTGAAATGCGAGAAAAAATCACCTAAATGTCTTATCAGACCACTTCCCATACTACCAAACCAAATGTTGTTTTCATAGTCCTCAAGAACACATAAAATCTGATTGTTTTTCAGACCTTCTGTTTCTGAGAAATGGGATACATTTTTTCCCTTAATTTTAAACACCCCGCTTTTATCAGTACAAATCCAGATATTTTTTTTAGAATCCTCTAAAATATCCCAAATTGTACCTGTGTTTAACTCTTCAGAATATTCAAATAACTGAACTTTACCTGAATCTTCTCCGGATAAATTAATTGCAAACATTCCATTATCGTATGATCCGAAAAGAATTTTATTTTCCACCGGCTGGATACAGGTAATAATATTTCCGGGAAGGCTACTGTTATAAATATATTCGTCAAATTTATATTCATCGGTTTTCAAATCAGAATATTGAATTCCACCATACATTGCAAGCCACATAATCTGATTATTGTCTATATAAATGTCGAAAATAAAATTAGTCACAAGCCCTTCTGCTGTTGAAAATCTTTGAATTTCGTAAGTACTATCTTTTTTTGCGATTTTAAATAATCCGTTGTCAGAGCCTGCCCAAATATTTGAATTTTCATCTTCATAAAAACATAAAATAGTTCCCTGATTCAATTCATCGGGTTGATTAATGAGTTTAAGAATAAAGCCGTCATAAACTGTAATTCCATGATCGGTTCCGAACCAGATTCTACCGCTTTTATCTTCATACATTGAACGAACGACATTTCCTGAAAGTCCTGTTTTCTTATTGTATATTTTAAATGATCTGCCATCAAAACGACATACTCCGCCGCCATCTGTTCCAAGCCAGATATATCCCCTTGAATCCTGAATCATTGAATAAACAGTTGACTGAGATAAACCATTTTCAATAGAATATGGCTTGAAATTATTCAGCTGACAGTAGGCAAATTGAAAAATCGTAATAAAAATAAATAAAAATAAAAATTTCATTTTACAACTATAATAGATGCAAACCTACTGGAATTTTATTAATTAACCAAGATTATTATTAAATTAGTAAGCATACTATTTGTTTACATAGCTTACTATATTCATTAAAAAAATATTTTGCAATATAAATTCTCAAAATATATCAAACAAAATTCGCAAAGATATTCAATTCATTTGCTTACAACTTTGTGATCTTTGCGGTTGAATTTTTAACTGTTGATAAGCAGAATGTCCCGTTAGGAACTGTGCTCTTGAATAACATCAGTTATTAACTGATGTTACG
>JBDRPR010000116.1:0-4498 GCA_043826845.1 Bacteroidota bacterium | reverse complement strand
TACAGGTTGTTCTCCTCCATAATATTTTACCAGTAACACTACTCCTGCAATTACTGCAAGTACAGCAAGTATTGCGAGTGTAATTTTTATCCAGCTGTATGGTCTTTCTCCCTGTACTTCACCGGTTCTGGCATTTATTATAAACCTATACACTTTATTCTTGAATTTATATGCACTTAGCCACACCGGCAATAAAATATGCTTAAAAGTTATGTCATTATATTTTGTATTCATCGAATGAATACGCTGATGATCACCACCAATATCTTTATTAACCGAATTGCGTATCACTACATTCATTTTAACTTTTGCATCATCGAACCCTTCCTTTAACCCCACATGATAGCTTTCTGATCTGAATCCACTCAGAAATTTTTCTTCGAAAGGCAAAAGATTTTCCAGATCCCAGGGTTCGAGTTTTTCCAGATATTTTTTTGGTAGTGATGTAGTTCCAATAACCAGAACATCGTCAAAATTATTATAAACTGTTCCACTTGCTGACCTCCATCGGATTTTCGTAACAGTTCTTGTTTTTTGTACTGATCTGCCATTTTCAGTTGTTGAGTATGTCTCGGTGTCCTTATAATTATCCCCTCTTTGCCCTCTGTAACTGCATGTTGTATTTGAATCATATGTCCAGAAAGGGAGATACATTCCTGCCAACTTTTCGTTCATATTGGCATATCTCTTTAAATCTGAAGGAGCCCACCAAAGTTTTTTAATCCATTTTCTGAAAAGCTCATATGATTTTTTTGCATCAACTTTAAATGGCAGTAATGATTTTGGTCTGATAATATTATGAGGATTTCCATCTTTTACAACCAGATTCGAACCACAAAAAGCGCAGGTATCAGAAATAATATTGGGATCCAAAGTCGTTTCAGCTCCACAAGCACTGCATTTAACTGTAATTACTTCTATCTTTTCAACATCAGGATTATTTTCCTGCAAAAATCTGTTAAAATCAATTTCTTCAATTTCTTCATCTTTTACTTCAATAAGGTTTTCAGTACCGCAAAATTCACATTTCAATGATTGAGTACCAGGTAAAAATGAAAGTTTTGCAGCACAATTACTGCAAATTACTTCACTCTGGTTAGTTTCGCTGATAACTTTTTCTTCTTCCATAAATTTTAATTGCAGATTAATAATTCATCATCAAACAAACTTACATAAAAAACAATTTAAAAATCCAAAAGAATAAAAAAATCTCAATTAAAAAAAATATTTCTGGTAACGAGCTGTATTCAATTATTTTGTAATTGAAAATTTCCAGACACAATAATGATGGTCAGGATGCGGATCGGGAGGACAGCAAATACATTCTGTTGTAATTCTGTTGTCAATTGACTCTGCGAATCTATTAAATTCAACTAATCCCCCTGATTTACATGGATAATCTGTTAAGCCTTTTCTGTTTCTTGCTGACTGCACCCTGCATTCATCCATCTGAAAAATAAAACTTTCTGAAGTTTCATCTCTGAAAGATTGTTTGTTAATATTTGCATATAATCTGAACTGTAAGGCTACTTTTAATCCTTCAAGTCCGGAATTTTCACCAAGTTTTAAAAAATTCTTAACCGACCATGCTTCAAAGGGAGCAAATTGTGCCCAGCATGAATCATTACATCTTTTAGCATCGTTCATTCCATATTTAAACTCCACGCCCTGAAACCATACACCGTCAAATGCAAGCCAGTTTACTGCACAGGCATTTTTAAGTTCTTCAAGTTTTTCATCAGATAATTTGAGTAGTGGCTCCGGTAAATCATCCTTTAATTCAAATCCAAAGACTTTGGAAAATCTTTTCATTTGAATAGCTATAGAACTGTCATATGCATATTTCATAACCTCAAGGGCTTTGTCTTTACCCAGTTGATGCTGAACTTCAGCAAACCACATGGCATAATGCATTATTGATCGATGATAATAATCAAATATCAATCTGATATTCTGTTCTTTTGATAATTTTTCCTGATTATCCATTTGTTGTTCTATATTTTTTTTATTTAACAAAACTTGATGTCGGAAAAGTTCTTAATGCAACTAAATATGCTTTTAAAAATTCCTCTTCGTTCAAATTTGATGGTATATTATTAGCTTCGAAATATTCGAGAATATTGCTGGTTCGCAGATTTCCTACTAATTGACCTTCTGAAGCCATTGGGCAACCACCCAACCCATTTATTGCAGTATCAAATCTCCGGCAGCCGCTTTTAAAAGCAGCATTTACTTTATTATACCAGTGTAATGTAGGTGTATGTAAATGAAATCCAAATTCTACAGATGGAAATGCAGGAATAAGAGCAGTAAACAATGTTGTAATAGATTTGGCATTTGAACTCCCGATTGTATCAGATAATGGTATTATTTGCACACCCATTTTAAAAAGCACTTCAACCCAGCGGGCAATAAAATCAACATTCCATTCATCACCATAAGGGTTGCCAAATGCCATTGATATATATATTACTGCCTGCTTTTTATTTTTATCACAAATATCCAGTAATTCAGAAACTGTTTTTTTTGACTTATCAATTGTTGAGTTTAAGTTACGTGTTAAAAACGTCTCAGAAATCGAAAAAGGGAATCCAATATAACTAATTTGTTCGTAGGATGCTGCCTCAGTTGCCCCTCGGGTATTTCCTATTATTGCAAGTAATTTGGAAGTTGTTTGAGACATATCAAGTTTTTTAAGAACTTCTGCCGTATCCTTCATCTGAGGAATTGCCTGAGGAGACACAAAACTTCCGAAATCAATTGTATCAAATCCGACTTTTAATAATGAATTTATATATGTGACTTTTTTTGATGTAGGTATGAATGATTTAACTCCCTGCATCGCATCACGGGGGCATTCAATAATTTTTACCGAAGGAATAATAGCCTGAGGAAGATTTTCTTTATTTTTGATTTTTCCCAATGAAATCAATTTTCTGATCCGGTTATAAACAGAACTTGAAAATTCACTATTTTTAGCCATATTGAAAAATTTTAAAAAAAGTAACTACTATACCTGCATTATTATTTCAGCTAAAATAAAAAAAAAGCACCAGATATTATTATATCGGCGCTTTATTTTTTTTATCTACTCTGCACTTACCTGCCTGTAAGAGTCTTGGGGATTCTTCCGTTTAATAAAGTTTCTGACCTTAATTTTCTTCCCAGGATTTTTTCAACCATTTTTCCTGTTTCCAAGACCTTATCAATATCCAATCCTGTTTCAATTCCCATTTCATCCATCATAACCACCATGTCTTCAGTTTGAACAAGACCAACTGCACTTGCATCCTTATAATAATAACTTCCTGTTCCTGAAACCGGTACACCACTTACGAAATTTGCAGGCTGTCCACCAATGCCACCCATTGTCGATTCATAATTTGTAATTCCGGCTTGGAGTGCAGCAAGAACATTTGCAAGTCCCCATCCACGTGTAACATGAAAATGAGCAATATGTTTTTCAGGATTTGGAATTGAATCAAGTAACATAGAAAAATATTTATAAACTCTGTCAGGTGATGCAGAGCCATCATGATCAGCATGTTCAACATCATCAGCACCTATATCTAGCCAGCGTTTTGTAAATTCAATGGCTTTCTTCATTTCTGTTGGTCCTTCAATCGGACATCCCCATATTGTGCTTACTGTACCATTTACTTTTATACCTGCAGCATGAGCCATTGGAATATATTTTTCACACATCCTCCAGTACTCCTCCAGACTAATACCTGAATTCTTTTTATGATGTGATTCACTGGTTGATACCATGACTAAAATACGGTTAGGACCAAAACCTTCTTTTTTTGCAGCAATAGCCCTTTCAATCGCTTTTTCACGAATTGTAACAGCAGTAATTGTACATTTATCTATCAAATGTTGAACTTTTTTACTGGAATACAAACCTTTCATTAACTCATCTGCATCTCTGAACTGAGGCATTCCGGCAGGATTGCCAAAATTTGTAGTCTCGACATGACGGAAGCCCGAAAGTATCAACTGTTCCAATACCCACAATTTTGCTTCTGTTGGTATGTACTGTTCCTCGTGCTGAAAACCATCTCTGACTGTTATTTCACCAATTGTAACTTTTTTTGGGTAATTCATAATATTTGATTTTATTATTTGTCTAATATTTCTTTATAGTTACAAATATACATAAAATATTTAATATTCACTCATTTTATTTTGATATAAACACTTAATCAAATGTTTAAAATAAAAGGTTATCAGATACAAATTTTATAAAAATTACTAAAAACTGATTCTTATGAAACCTCCATGGATAAAGATTCACAAACACAATAATATAATAATCTGAAACATGGAGGTTACATTATACATCTGAAATAAATTATTATTCACATTTCTCACTTGATATTTGAAACTAACTTATCGTAAAATAGTTTAATAATGAGATTCCTCACTTCGTTCGGAATGACAGGTGTTTTTTTAGCGAGGTAGAGGAGAGGAGGTGTTCCCACGCATGCGTGGGAAC
>JBDRPR010000115.1:0-4761 GCA_043826845.1 Bacteroidota bacterium | reverse complement strand
CATTCCACCATAATTCGCTTTCAAGGTTTATCTTTTTCCTTTCCATTATTGCAACAGGAATTGGTAAATATGTGAAACAATTGCTCCAGAAACCTACAACCATTCCGGTTTTACCTGCCATTGCACCATGCACCGCATTTTGTGCCAACAAACTGCAGAATTTACTGTCATTTGCATTGGCGGCAGCACTTCGGATTATATAACTGGGATCAATATATTTAAGGGAATAAGGGAATTTTTTATAATCAAATTCTTCACAGATTTTTTCTTTTAAAAGCAGTCCGATATCTTTATGTTTCACGTTACCTGAAGCATCTTTATTAACATCGGTATTTTCAAAAAGAAACTGTCCGGCACCTTCGGCTACAACTATCATTGCGTGGTGACGAGCTTCAAGTCTTTTTCGCAATTCTTTTAAAAATCCCCGGCCTCCGTGCAATTCAAAATCCATTTCAGGAATGATTACGAAATTTACTTCCTGCATGGAAAGAGCAGCATTTGCAACAATAAATCCTGAATCTCTTCCCATAAGTTTTATAAGAGCCATGCCGTTATATGCTCCGACAGCTTCATTGTGAGCATCACGAATTATATCTCTTGCGATTGAAAATGCGGTTTCAAAACCAAATGATTTTTCAATAAATCCAATATCGTTATCAATAGTTTTAGGAATGCCTACTACTGCAATTTTTAATCCACGCGAGGAAATTTCTCTGTTAATATCATTTGCCCCTCTTAATGTTCCGTCACCACCAATGCAGAATAAAATATTGATATTATTATTTTCAAGAGTGTCAACCATTTCAGAAACATTTTGATTGCCTCTCGAAGACCCTAAAATGGTTCCTCCCATAAGATTGATTTTTTCAACCACAACCGGATTCAAATCAATAAACGAATGATTGTATTTTGATATCAGGCCTTCATATCCGTATTGTATTCCTATAATTCTGGTTACTTTATAACGATGATGAAGTTCCATCACCAGACTTCTGATCACATTGTTTAACCCCGGACAAAGACCACCACAGGTAACAATTGCAACTCTTGTTTTTGCAGGTTCAAAAAATAAATTTTCTCTTGGGCCAGCTTTTTCAAAACTTATTGGATTTTCTCCTGATTCTTTGCATTTTATGAAATTTGAAAGCGCATTATTGTACAAAATTCTCTCATCATCAGTAATGTAATTGAAAACACCATCACCGGTAACTGATGAAAGTTTCAGCGGAGATTTTACAGAACATCTGCCTAAAGATTTGACTTCAAAATCAGATTGTGACATAAAAGTTTTATCATTTTAATTCAATGGCAAAATACAAAAAAAAAATAAACTGATTGTATAGATATTAAAATTTATGAAAACTTCTCCACATAGATTCTGCCTGCAAAGGAACGCTGATCAGCCAGTGGTACGATAGGTTCCACGCATTTTTTTTTAAAATAAACGCAGATCAATCCGCTAAAATCATAGTAAATCAGCGTTCCCGACTGGTCGGGACAGCGTTCTATTAAATCAAATACCGATGATTATAGGTACTGCCAGAAACAATTTTCGATCAGATCCGGTATTACAGCAAGAGCTGACGATTAAGTTCATTCAATAATGAAAAAGCCCCGGATTGTTCTGGGGCTTTTTAGTTAATGAAGGATAACAAGTATCCAATTTCTTTGTCAGAAATATCTTCCTGTTCCGACTTATCGTATATAGCAATGAGAAAAACATTGCTTTCGACAACCTGAATATGGGTAATGACCCTTGCACCGCCTGATTTTCCTTTTCCTTTTGATTTGATGGCGACACGAATTTTATAACAACCATTGGACATAGCTTTTCCTTGTAGGGGGTCTGATTCAAGATTTTCAATCAGGTTTGCAAATTCCGTTTTCAATGATGGGAATTTCTTTACTAAGCGTTTAAGCTGTCTATCGAAAGGTGGTATAGTATAAACATTATAACTCATTAAGCAGATCTTTTGCAGGTCGGGCTTTAAGCTTACCCTGTTTTATTAAATTAAGATTTTCTACAGCTTCCTTTAAATCTTCTAATAGTTGAGCTTTTGCCGGAGAAATCGGCTTTGCCTTGGCAAAGGGAAAGTGATTTAGAAGTTCCAAGATAAAACTCCCTTTGTTATCGCTAACATCTACAAGTAATTTCATGACCTAATTCATTTATATGCAAAGATACAAAATTTTAATTTAATTTGAAATCAATAAAATTGTACCTCAACCACCCGGTAATTATATCTTAAAAGTAAACCTTAGCAACAATTCCAGTGAATGGAAAATATTGAAACAATAAATAATTGGGTTTAAATCAAGTCTGTTTTCCTTAAAACTTGGGATAGGATTCAAATTGTAGCGTTCAAATTATATAATGGAATCGCATTGAACAGAAAGTAGTTAAATGTTGTCAGGTTTTTAAATTATCTGCATAAATCATAATAATCTGCGTTCCCAACTGGTTTGGACTGCGTTCTATCAAATCAAGTCTGTTTTTCCCAAATTATTTTTTAATCACCCTATAGCTTTTTTCTCTTTCTTCAGCTTTTTTTGTCCAATCGGGGATTATATTTGATATAAAATCCGATTTTTCTTTGTTCAGAGAAATCATATCAAGACCGATAAATGTCTGAGCTTTATCTTTCGTTGAAATATCAGGGAAAGGCATTTCTTCATTAAATTCAAGTGTAGCTAAAAGTCTGGATAGTTTTATTCTTGCGTTCTGTGCAATATTGATTCCGGTTGAAAAAACCCTGCTTACTTCAATAGGTGAATGAAAAGCACTGCCATGACCTGCCACTGCATAATCCCATCTGAACTGGGCATGTCGTATATCCTGAAGAATACTTTTCATTTGTTCTTCTGTGGCTCCCAACTCCCACGCTTTTCCTGCTTCCAGATGAGCTTTTACCAGAATTTCTTCAAGTATCATCTGACTTTCATGATTTTTTTCCTGCCTTTCTTCAACATTTTCAATCAGGCTTTCAGTCTCTTCCCTGTGGCATACATGACATGAATTGGCAATATTATTCAACGGACTTTGAATATGATGATCGGTAAATTTCTGACCTCCTTCACTTTTGTAAGGCATATGACAATCAGCACATGAGACTCCCCTGTCGGCATGAATACCGGTCATGAAAACTTCGAAATCAGGATGCTGTGCTTTGATCATAGGTGTTTTACTGATAGCATGTGTCCAGTCAGAAAATTCAATTTCATCATAATATTTTTCCATGTCCTCAGCGCTTTTTCCTTTGTCCCATGGAAAAATAAGGTAAGGAACACCTTCAATTTTTTTCTTGTTGAAATAGTATTCCACATGGCATTGAGCACATACAAGTGAGCGCATTTCCTGATGGGAAGCCTTGGTTATATCTTTTCCGTTTCTGTCAAAAGCCTCAACCAATGCCGGTCGTGAAATTTTTAGATTCATGGTTTTTGCATCATGACAGTCGGCGCAACCAATCGGATTTACCACTTCAGAACCCAGTTGCTCCCATGTTCCTTTATAAAATTCTGCAATACTCATTTTTTTCATCAGCCTGGGTACATCAGGACTTTTACATGTCCAGCATGTATTTGGCTGGGGGCTTACTTTATCTCCCATCGGAGCTCCGGTTCGTAAGGTATTTCTTATATCCTCAATGGCGTAAAAATGTCCACGTCCCTGTTTGTAATCTTTTGAGAATGCATATCCCGACCATAAAACCGCCAGCATCGGATCTTCTTCGATTTCATCAATCGTTGCATTTCCACACATCATACTTTTAAAACTTGTGTCAGAAGTCTGATAATAACTTTGGTACTCTCTTGGAAAATTTTCTCCCCAGACCTCATTTCTTGGCTCATAATCGTCATATTCAACCTGGGGTGTATAAGTGAAAACCGCTTCTGCCCGGCGCTCCATTATTGATGAAGCCAGAAGTCCGAGCAAAAATACGATAATCATGGTCACAAAAAATAACAACCATCCTATTATGGGTCGCTTTTTAATCTTTTCGCTGAGTTGTTTCATATGGTTTTTATTATATAATTTATTTGTCTTTTTTTATTGCTTTTTTTAACCATTCAGGAACAGGACTTTCAGGAAGAGGAATCCTTGCAAAAGGAACGCTGGATAAACTGTTGACTGTTCCGTGAGGAACTTCCTGATGGCAGTCCCAACAGACTCTGTCCTGAGTTTTAGATTTGTAGTTTTCAATCATGGCATTCATTCGAGCATCGGTTATCTGGTCTTCATGACAACGGATGCAGTTCTGATGAACCACATCATGTCCTGCTTTCCTGATAAAAATTACCTGAGGCTCGTTACGCATGGTAAAAACCGAAGCATGTCTTAATCCGTCTTTTGCTTTAAAGAAATATTTATTTAAAACGTTATTGTGAGGCACATGACAATCGTTGCAATGGGTAACTTCCCTGTGCGAGCTGTGACTCCAGGTGGCGTACTGTGGCGCCATAATATGGCAGTTTACACAAGTTTCAGGTTTGTCAGAAAGGTAGGAGGGGGCATTTGAAATGTAAAAAATAAAAGAAGCAAGTCCTGCAAAAATTCCCATAATAAGTATAACTGGAATTCTCCAACCGGCAGGAGGAAAAAAAACTTTAACGGAGTTTTTAAGCATAAATCAAACTTCAGAATACAAAAATAGTATAATATTTTTTAACAGAGATTTTTATGACTACAATTAATACGATTTATTAGAAACTTTTTTGTATTTGGCACTAAATGTTTTTTCTCTTTGTGTGAATTAGTGC
>JBDRPR010000114.1:0-2800 GCA_043826845.1 Bacteroidota bacterium | reverse complement strand
TCACATGGTCCCGATAGCTATCGGAACGGTTTGTGATAAATTTTTATCATGGGCATTTCATATTACTATATTTTAAACCGTGCAACCGGCACCACATTCTGATCAGAAAACTGTTTGCCAAGATACTTATAATATCCAACTATTCCAATCATTGCAGCATTATCAGTAGTGAATCCTATATCAGGAAGAAAAACAGTCCATTTGTTCGTTTTCGCTTTTGTTGTAATTGTTTTTCTTAAGCCTGAATTGGCTGAAACACCGCCTGCAATAGCAATCTGATTTATTTTGGTATCATTTGAAGCCTTTTCCAGCTTTTCAAGCAAAATGTCAATAATAGTTTTTTGCAATGAAGCAGCCAAATCTGACTTATTCTCCTCAATAAAATTTTCATTAGTATATAGCTGGTCACGAACAAAATACAAAAAAGAAGTCTTAAGTCCGCTAAAGCTATAATTATAATTTTCAACCTTTGGTTTGCTGAAAGTGTATGCATCAGAGTTTCCTTTTTTAGATAGCTTGTCAATATATGGACCGCCAGGGTATGGCAAACCTAAAATTTTCGCTGATTTATCAAATGCCTCGCCGGCTGCGTCATCTATTGAACACCCCAATACTTCAGATTGAAGGTAGTCTTTGACAAGGATAATCTGAGTATGACCTCCGGAAACAAGCAAACAAAGAAACGGAAATGCAGGAACCTTGTTTTCACTATCTGGCATTTTTATAAAATGTACTAAAACATGTGCCATTAAGTGATTTACTTCTATCAACGGAATATTTCTGAACAATGAAAAACCTTTTGCAAAAGATGTTCCTACAAGCAAAGATCCAATTAAACCAGGGCCACGCGTAAATGCTACCGCATTAATGTCTGAGATCATAACATTTGCCTGTTTAATTGCCTGATCTACAACAGGAATGATATTCTGCTGATGTGCGCGAGATGCTAATTCCGGAACAACGCCACCATATTTTTTATGAACTTCCTGATCAGCAATAACATTTGAAAGCAAATATCCATCTCTGATTATAGCGGCTGATGTATCATCACATGAAGACTCTATACCTAATATTGTTATGCTCATTTATAAACAGAATATGATTACTTTTGCCTTTGATGAAATATTTTGTCAAAATTATAAAAATTTTATTCAAATCCTTTGGATATTTAATCCTTGCAATTATCCGATTAGTACTGGTTATGTATTTGTTATTGCAAAACAATACAGTCCAGAATTATATTACTGATTATTTTGCTGATATATTTTCAGAAAAACTTAAAACTGAAATATCTATCGGCTCGGTTGATATTGAGTTTTTTAATAAAATTGTTCTTGAAGATTTTTACATAGCAGATCAGAATGATGATACACTTGCTTACATTAATAAATTTAAAATTGCCATAGGAAATATTCAATTCAGAGAGAAACAACTGAAAATAAACCGTATAATTCTTGACAATAGTTATATCAACTTGTCAGCAGATAGTGCAGGATATTTCAACTATAAATTTATTATTGACTATTTTTCAAGTGATACAGTACCTGACACTAGTACTGTTGCATGGAATATTTCATGCACTGATTTTGCAATTTTCAATTCAAGATTACAGTATAAAACCAAGTTAAATGCAGTTAAAAAAGATCCCGGAATAGTTGATTTTAAAAATCTACAATTAATAGACCTGAATCTGAATATTCATAATTCAGTTTTTGGTACCGATAGCATTATATTTGAGATTTCCAACCTTGATTTTATTGAACATTCAGGATTTCAGGTAAAAAAATTATTTGCAAAATGCCTAATTGATTCTCAGCAAATCCGACTGAATAATCTATTGATCAATACAAATAATTCTGAAATAAAAACTCCTGTTTTTAAATTAACTTTTAATGATTTAAAAACTGATTTTGCTGATTTTTTAAATAATGTCAGATTAGAAACCACTTTGGATTCCTCAACAATCTATCTTTCCGATCTGCAATATTTTTCACCTGTACTTAAAGGATTAAACAGAAAAGTTTGTTTATCAGGAAAGTTTAGCGGTAGAATAGCAAGAATCAAAGGTAAGGAGATCGAATTGTTTTATGGTAACGATACAAAATTTTTTGGAGGAATAAGCATGGATGGATTACCAGATTTTGACAACACTTTTATTCATGCCGATATAGATGAATTTAATACAAGTATAGCCGATCTTGAAAGTTTCCCTTTGCCCCCTTTCGATGAGAATAAATTGCTTCAATTACCATATCAACTCGATCAATTGGGTAAAATAACATATAAGGGCAAGCTTACCGGATTTTTCAATGATTTTGTGACATATGGAAACTTTCAAACAGCTATAGGATATTTATCTACTGACTTATCATTAAAGCAGGATACAACTAAAAAATTATTAGTTTTCAGTGGAGATATATCTACAATTGATTTTTACCCGGGAAAACTTATTGGTAATTCAGATCTGATAGGAAAATTGTCGTTCAATGCAAAAATAAATGGAAATACTTCAACCCAGACAGGTCGTATTGAAGTGCTTCTTGATGGTAAAATTATTCAGGTTGACCTGCTTGGCTATAATTATTCAGATATTATCATCAATGGCAATTTGTTGAATAAAAAATTTGACGGGCAATTAATTATTAATGACCCAAATATTCAAATGGATTTCTTGGGAGGGATTGATTTTAATGAAAAAATTCCGGTTTTTGATTTTACAGCCGATGTTGGTAATTTAAATCCATATGAATTAAAAATAGATACATTGGATTCGTTGTTGAACGCAAAATTTCTGGTAACT
>JBDRPR010000113.1:0-2053 GCA_043826845.1 Bacteroidota bacterium | reverse complement strand
AGCCACAGAGAGTACTCCATTTAATATTGATATAAACCTGAAAGGATATTTCAAGAAGAATTACTGGTTTGGAGTATCATACAGATCGGATAAAGATTTAATAGCAGTGATCGGAATAAAGTTCGACAAATTTTTATTTGGTTATAGCTTTGATTATCCGTTTAGCACAATCAATAATTATAGTAGTGGCAGTCATGAGATCATGATTGGATTTAACATTGGTGAAGGTGCAAATACAGGATCAAGTTTGCTGTAAAATTAAATAATACTAACGCAAAAAAGACAATTATTTATTTAATTGTCTTTTTTTATTTATTTTTGTAATAATTAACCAAAAGAAAGTAATTGTTATCGTAATACCAATATTCAATAATAGAAATAAATAAAAAGGAGAAAGAATCATGAATAAAATTACTGTAATTATTTTGTTATTAATAGTCTTTGGAAGCCTTTTAAATGCTCAGATTAATGAATATACATCTGTGAATAAATATAGTTATGTATCTAATGTTGATTCTCTTGATAAGTCAGAATTAAAATCAAAAGTTTGTCCAACTGTTGGTATTCATTATGAAATAAGTTCTGTTAGTTATGATTTTCCTGTGTCCTTAAGTTGCGCAAGTACCGATTGGTTATTTATACGTACCAATAGTGCTGCTGTAGCAGGAGGAACATTATCTCCTGCGATGTCTATAGAAATTAATCCAACAAATTCTCAGCTGACTGGAAATAATGTTTATGGATATGAACAACATGGGACATGGGATAATTATTGGTCGTTTTTAAATATTGCTCCTGGCTCTATATCAACTAATTCGATGTATGAAGTGGATAATTCAACATCTACTGCATTGGGTATTGAGTTATGTGATGTTTATACAGATGTTGATATGCCTTATACAATAAATGATGTAGCGTGCGGTGGGATAATTACTTCTGGAACCTGGTTTGCTAATGATGGATCAAATTCAGGACCTGCTGGCCCGACTGGAAATCCTCCAGCCTCAGGTTGTCAATTTATTTCTTTTCCAACATCATCAGTAAAAGGTACTGCATTATACAGTTGCCCAACATGTCCAGTTGGGTCATTTGATTATTCTTACCAAAGTTTTGGATGGGGGTTTTTTAACCCGTCTATTGCAGGCCCTGGAACATATTATGTAACATTTTCTTTTGATAATACCTGTGCAGCTCCGGATAATTGTTATGGTACAACAACAGTTCAAATTACGGTAACCAATCCTTATACTTTTACAAGTTTAAGTTATTCTTCTCCTGTCTGTAAATCAACAGGTGGATCTATTAGTCCTGTTTTAAATGCAACAACCGGAGGTGTTTATACTTCAATTCCTTCTGGTTTATCAATAAACTCGTCAACCGGTGTTATTAATGTGGCTGCAAGCAATGCTGGAACATATACAGTGACTTATTCTGTCGGAACATTACCATGCGGAGCATCTGGGAGTAGTACTGTTACAATTATAGCTGCACCAACGGTTGCAAATGCAGGAACTGATCAATCGGTATGCGGAACTTCAGCAACTTTGGCTGGAAATACAGCAACAGTTGGTACTGGTACATGGACATTAGTAAGTGGTTCAGGAACAATATCAGCACCAAATTCACCAACATCTGGAGTAACTGGATTAGGAGTTGGGGTTAATACCTTCCAATGGACTATTGCAAATTCTCCATGTCCCTCTTCTTCAGATCAGGTATCTATAACAGCAGCGGCTACACCAACTGTTGCAAATGCAGGAATTGATCAATCGGTATGCGGAACTTCAGCAACCTTTGCTGGAAATACTGCTACGGTTGGTACTGGTACTTGGACATTAGTAAGTGGTTCAGGAACAATATCAGCACCAAACTCACCAACATCTGGAATTACCGGATTAGGAGTTGGGGTTAATACCTTCCAATGGACAATTGCAAATTCCCCTTGTCCTTCATCTTCGGATCAGGTATCTATTACCGGAGTAGCTTCACCGACAGTTGCAAATGCAGGAATTGATCAAGCGGTATGCGGAACTTCAGCAACCTTTGCTGGAAA
>JBDRPR010000112.1:0-3916 GCA_043826845.1 Bacteroidota bacterium | reverse complement strand
ATAAATTTGTGTAACTAATCAGTCTGTTTAAGACTGTATTCATCAGGATAATAATTGTTTTAAAAATTATCATTTGCCCCTGCCCTTAAGGCTGTGATAATTTTTTAATAACCTCATAATCACAATGTCAACAAGACTGATTAGTTACAAAATTGTCAATAACACATAATAGCCTACTACCCTATCACCACATAATTATTGATGTTTTTTGACTAACTCTATTTTTTTAACAATTGTTTGTTTTTCCAATTCGATTTTCAAATAATATGTTCCAACAACATAGTCTGATATATCAAATGTCAAAATTTCATTTTTAATATTTTTTAAATTGTATTTTTTCATTAATATTCCAACAGGATTGAAAATATATAGTTCTATATTTTTATTATCTGAAAATTTAAAACTCATGTTGAATTTTCCATCTGAAGGATTAGGAAATACTTGAATATTATCTGATATTTCCTTATTTTCTGCATTGACAGAATTATCTATTGGAGACTCCCAAATACCTCTACCAAAAGTTGCTGCTCTTATTTTATTACTACTATAATTTATTTCCAGCTCATTAATTATTACATTAGGCAAACCATTACTAAAAGGTATCCACTGATTTAATATTGAATCTGTATAAAAAACTCCTGTTTCTGTTCCAAGATATAATTTATCATCCGAATCATATTCATATTCAATACAATTAAATCCCATATTTGTTAAATTGCCTGTAATATCAACAAATGAACTTCCAGCATCAATAGAAGCATATACTTTATCATTTGTGCTGGAAGAACCACAAATCCATATTTTAGAAGGATTTGTATTATCAATAGTTATTCCTGTTATGTAGAGATTTGAGTTAGGAATACTGGTTGTCCATGAACTACCTCCATCAGTAGTAATATATAGCTTTTCCTGACAAGATGTATAAATATAATCCGGATTGGAAGGAGCAATCATTAAAGTTCTGATATAATCCCCGCCAGTTAAACTATTAGATATTTGCGACCAATTACTTGCACCATTTGTTGTTTTATAAACATCCTGATACCCTGCAAATAATATTTCAGGATTTCCTGGATGCATTACAAAAGGAGTTATCCATGCTCCATTAGCACCACTTGGAGTGACATTTGAATAGGCAACTCCTCCATTAATGGATTTTACCATTCCTCCATAATAGGCTGCTAAATAAATAGTATTTATATTGCTGTTGTCAATTATACATTCCATTATATCAGCACCCATAATGTGAGTCCAGCTTCCATTCTGGTATTTATTAGCTCCATTATCCTGAGAACCTGCAATAATAAGATTTGGAGAAATTTCAGAACTTCCCATACGATAAAATTGTGTAATACATAGCCCACTACTTATATCATGCCAGTCAATTCCTACATTGTCAGAATAATAAACACCCCCATCAGTACCGGCAAAAAGCGTATTGCCATAAAAATCAACAGAATGAATATCTGCATGAATATATTCTAAACCATAATACCATGCATACCAATCGTACCAGTAAGTATTAATATTCCAACTCACACCACCATCAGTTGATTTCCATAAATTTACACCACTGACATAAATTTCATCAGCATTAGTAGGTGAAGAAGCAATAGCTAAATCATACCAGGCTATTCCACCATAGTCAGAGCCGTCATATTCATAACCTAACAGATTAGGAGAAGAAGATTGAATGCTAAAAGATAATCCTGAATTATCAGATTTGTATAAACCATTAAAACCATAATAAAGGTCAGACGCTACAACATAGACATAATCAGAATCTGCCGGTGTAACACATAATTCCAATCTTGGTGTATTAGATGGTAAACCTGATGTAATTTGCACAAAATTATTTCCCTGGTCGTTTGAACGTAAATATTTATCTCCACAAGCATATATAATATTAGTATTTCCAGGCTTATATGCAAGATTTGTTACCTTACATCCAAAATATACTTGTATCCACGATGCAGCTGCATCTTCTGATTTGAAGATACCCTGATCGGTAGCAGCAAGAATAATATTAGTATTATCAGGATTAATCAATATCTTATTAACATTCAATCCATTTATAGGATAATACAAGCCTGTATTATTCCAGCTTGCACCGCCATCTGATGATTTGACAATACCTATTCCCATTGTATGGGATGCATCCCTGTCGCCTGTTCCAACATAAACAATATCAGAATTTGATGGGTCAATAGCAATTGCTGAAGCACCTATAATAAGTTGATTATCGAATGTCGTGTTCCATGTAGTACCACCATCATTTGTCTTCCATTCACCTCCCGAAGGTGCGGCAACATAAATAACATTAGAATTCGAAGGATCAACTGTCACTGCATTAATGCGGCCATTTCCTGGAGTATATCCGCTTCCACTGGTCCATGAATATAAACCTAATGGAGTCCAGTCACCGTTTGATAATAATTCTTTTTGATTTTTCGTAAATCTGATATATTCATTTCTGTATTTCAGAGAATTAGGGATTAATCCATTTGGGAATGCGTGAGGTTCTGTTCTGTATTCCCAACGCTTAAATTGCGTATATCCTTTACTTCTTTCATAAGGTCTGTCTTTCCAATATTCATTAAAAGACCGTTGTACAAAATAAAAATCTGTATCTGCATTGTTAATATTCAAATATTTGAGAATTGAGTGATTTTGTGATAATAGAATTAAATTAACCAATACTAATGCGAGAAATAATCCTAATTTTTTCATGGTTTTAAAGAGTTTATGTTTTGAACAGATATTTTATAAATTGATAGCATTATTTTTTGTGGTTGTGAAAGAAAGTGTTCAATAAAATAATATTAGTTAAATGTAATACGACAATGAGCTTATTCCAAAAAAAAGTTGATTGAATTCAAGAATTCGTACATGTTTAGTCAGTAAATAAAACAACCTTCTTATATTTTAGTAATAAAATAACAAATTAATCCAGAGTACACTGAATAGAAATAAATTTTCCCATTGAATTGAATACTAGAGTTTTGAAGATTAATAAAAAAACAGGAAGTTGCAGATTATGCATTTGGTTTTATATAACAAAGAATGCATGGAATATTTATGAGGTCAATTGAATTTATAAAAGCAACAGAATAATCAAGATTAATAAATTTACTTACAATTTATCTCGATAAATTTTGCTGAAATAAAAGAATTTATATGTATTTTAGCAGTATATTTCTTGAAAATATAATTGGTTCTTGATGTTTATAAGAATAAAATTGAAAAAATGAATTTCTTTAATCCAACTGATTAATGAATAATAATTCTGTACTATACAGGTTTTCCTTACTTATATCATTAATAACCTTAATAAGTTGTCCGCTAGTAGCACAGCAGAATGTAGCAGACAGTCTTAAAAAAATTCTTTCTTCAGCTAAAAATGATACAACAAAAATTCATACCTTAATTTTAATAAGCGAGGAGTATAGTTTGTCTTTACCCGATACGGCTTTATATTACACTGAAAAAGCCCTTTATTTATGCGACACTTTACTTTTTTCTGAATCTAATGAATTGATTAGAATCGCATTAATGAAACAAAAAGCATTGACATTAAATAATTTTGGGACTTATTATCAAGATAGGGGCGAAACAGAAAAGGCTCTCAGGTATCATAATAAAAGTTTACAAATCAGAAAAAAAATAAATGATAAAAATGGTATAGCCAACTCCCTGAATAATATTGGGTATAATTATAAGAATATTGGAGAAACAGAAAAGGCTCTTGAGTATTTTAATAAAAGTTTAAAGATAAGGGAAGAAATAAATGATATAAAGGGCATAGCTACATCTTTGAATAATATTGGGTATATTTATTATTATCAAGGTAATGTAGAAAAAACTATTGAGTATCTTCATAAGAGTATAAAATTTTTCGAAGAAATACATGACAAAA
>JBDRPR010000111.1:0-4162 GCA_043826845.1 Bacteroidota bacterium | reverse complement strand
GATTCCAGATTAAGTAATTTAAAGGCTTATAGGCAAGGCAATCTGTATAATAATAATAACAGGGTCAACAATTCGGGCGGTAATGATTTTTATGAATCAGGAGCCGTCAATCCTCATCTGATATTAAAAGACATGATATACATTTTTTATCCCGAATTAATTCCATACCATGAATTGTATTATTATAAAAAATTCTAAATTTACAGCAAAAATTAGTTTTGGGTAAAGTTAAAATCAATAATAACCAATCTTCTCACTTGATTAAATTTGTAATTATTGGCTTATTGCTTATTCTGCTTTTTTTTGCAGACATTATTTTCGGTTCAGTAATCCTTACATTTAATGATATTTTAAATTATTTATTTGATCATAGTGCTGTTAGTCAAAATGTAATTACTATTATTGAAGAATTCAGGTTCCCTAAAAGTATAGCAGCAATATGTGTTGGAATTGCACTTTCAATTAGTGGAATGCAGATGCAGACAGTTTTCAGAAACCCTCTTGCAGGTCCTTATGTTCTGGGAATCAGCTCAGGAGCAAGTTTAGGAGTTGCAATTGTGATAATGGGTATGACATCCTTTTTTTCTTTTGAACTATTTCAGATGTTTAGGGAATGGACATTAATTATTGCTGCTTTTCTTGGGTCAGGTCTTGTATTATTGATTATTATGATTATATCTCATAAAATAAGAGATATTATGACCATTTTGATTATAGGAATAATGATAGGAGCTGTTACATCTGCAATAATTAGTGTTATTCAATATTCCAGCGATTCTGATTTGCTCAAATCTTATGTTTTATGGTCTTTAGGCAGTCTGGGATCAATCACTAAAAAAGAACTGATGTTTATGGTCCCTGCAATATTTTCCGGTCTCTTTATTACTCTGTTATATTTGAAAAAGTTAAATGCGTTGCTGATGGGGGAGTTATATGCAGAATCTCTTGGTGTAAACATCCGAAGAACAAGATTAATGATTTTTCTTAGCACAAGTATTTTGGCAGGCACTGTGACAGCGTTTTGTGGACCTATTGCATTTATCGGAATTGCAATTCCCCATATTGCCAGAATTATGTTCAAAACATCAAACCATTCTGTACTGTTTTTTGCATGTATTTTATTAGGGGCAGTTTCAATGCTTTTCAGTGACCTTATAGCGCATGTACCCGGAAGCTATAAAATATTACCAATAAATGCAATAACCTCATTATTAGGAATCCCTGTGGTTATCTGGATAGTAATTAAAAATCAGAAAATTTCAAATCTTTCATGATGACTTTGGGTAATAAAATATTGAAAACCGAAAACTTATCTGTTGGATATGAACATCCCATTTTGACTGATATTTCGATTTATTGCGAAAAAGGAGAATTGATTGCACTGATAGGGAATAACGGTTCAGGAAAAAGTACTTTACTTAGAACTCTTTCTGGTTTGCAGAATAAATTATCAGGGAAAGTATATATAAATGATCGTGATATACAACAATTGCATGTAAAAGAAAGAGCAAAGCTTATCAGTTTTGCTTCTGCAAATACAATAATTTCAAATATATCTGTTTTTGAAGCAGTATCATTAGGGCGGTATCCCTACACAGGTGTATTCGGAAAATTATCTTCAAGTGATGTCAGCATAATAAATGATGTTATTGAGAAGACAGATTTGAATAAACTGGTTAAAAAGAAACTCTATGAAATCAGCGATGGAGAAAGACAAAAAGTGATGATTGCAAGGGCATTGACTCAAAATGCCGATCTGATTATACTGGATGAGCCAACTGCATATCTGGATATACAAAACAGATATGAAATAATGATACTTTTGAAGAAAATTACTAAAAATGAAAATAAATGTATTTTATTTTCTTCGCATGATTTAAATATTGTTCTTCAACTTTCTCACAAAATATTATTGATCAATGATAAGGAAATAATACAAGGAGCTCCTGAAGACATTATAATAAATAAAACTATTGAGAAATTATTGGATTTTGAAAATATTGAATTCAATTATCAAACCGGAGATTTTACTCGTACCAGAAATAAAACCAGGGATATAGGAATTTCAGGTAATGGATTGGCATTTGAATGGACTGTCAAAGCACTTGAAAGAGAAGGGATTAATTGTATATGTAACAATTTCGACATAGATTACGTTATTATTGAGGAATCTGAAAAAGATTTATATAAATGGGTCTATCATAACTTAACAAATGAATATGTATTTAATACAATCTATGATTTAATAAAGCACATAATTAATAACTAAAAACTTAATACTATGGGTAATGCAGTAAAAATTGTTTCATCGTATATTTTAATCGCAATAGTTCTGGCCTTGACGGTTATTTCACTATTGGCAATTTGGGATGTGATTGAAGCCGAAGAAATTTTGAAAAAAGTTTTGTTTAGCTTGTTTGTAGTTTTTGTTGCCTCAGTAGTTGTTTTGTTTATTTTCGCTGTAATTATCAAAGACGGGAATGTAAATAACAAGCAATAAAAAAAATCCAATCCACAAGCAAGGTAATATTGGTTGTTTATAGGTTTAAGATAAAAAATGTCACTGATTCACAGATTATTGGTGAAAATATTTGTGAATCAGTGGCAAATTATTTTTCTTAATTAAGAATAAAAACTTTTGATGTAATATATAAACCTGTAATAATTATTCAATTCTCTGTTGTGTAACTTCTTTCATATATGACAAGAGCTTATTCATTCTGTTAAATTTGTCATAATTTTAAAATCAGGATACTTTAACGCCCATAATAGTAATATCATCAGTTTGTTTATATTTAATTTCGTAATTATCTTTCCAGTCCTGAATAAGTTGATCAAGACAATCTTTTTGTTCAGCCATTGGTTTATCGCAGTTATCAGCTATTAGCTGTTTTAATTGCTTTTTCATAAATTTTTTACCTTTTGGGCCTCCAAACTGGTCTTGATAACCATCAGTCAAGAGATAAAAAATATCTTCTGTTTTCAACTGGATAATATGATTTGTAAAAGGATTCATATTTTCATAGATTGAAACAGGCATTTTATCAGGTTTAATTTCAATCATTTCTTTATTTGCACCAGATATTATAAATAGGGGATTGTTTGCACCGGAAAATTGCAATTCATTTGATTCTGTGTTTAATACAACAAATGTTATATCCATTCCATCTTTTTGTTCTCCCCTAATTCCTTTTTGCTGTAACGATTTTATTACATATTCCCTTAATTCATTTAATACTCCGGCAGCAGTCTTAATTCCTTCTTTTGCAATTATTTCCTGTAAGAAAGAAATCCCAAGCATACTCATAAATGCTCCGGGAACACCGTGTCCTGTACAGTCGGAAACAGCAAGAAGAAGATATTCTTTTCTTTTTTCAAAAAAATAAAAATCACCACTTACAATATCACGTGGCTTAAAAAGAATAAAAAAATCAATTTTTAAATTCAGATTCAGTCGGTCAGAAATATTTTCAATTGTCGGTAATACTGCGTTTTGTATTCGTTTTGCATATTGGATACTGTCAGTAAGCTCATCATGGATTTCTTCAATATGATTTTTTTGATTTATTACCAGATCACGCTGAGCTTCAATCTCATCGCGTTGTGCTGCAATTTCGTCATTTTGCTGATTAAGTTCTTCATTCTTTTCAAGTATTTCAATTTTTTGTTTTGCAAGCAGAATGTTCGCTTTTCGTTTTGCAAGAAAGCTCCTGTAAACAATAAAAGAAAATATTATTACTAACAGCAAAACACATAGTATGGAGTATATAATTGCTCTCTGTTTTCTGTATTCTGCATCCGCAATTGCTGTCTGTTTTTCCTTTTCTTTATTTAGCAATTCAATTTCTTTCTGTTGTTTCTCATTTTGATAAATGGCTTCCATCTGGACAAACTGATTATGTTTTTCTGCACTATAAAGAGTGTCATGAATCTGTGTTAACATTTCAAAACTCTCAAAGGCATTTTTATAATCATTCAAACCTTTGTATGAAGCAGTAAGATTTTCAAATGCCTGTTTTTGTCCTTCAAGTTCACCTGTTATCTGTGATATTTTAAGGCTTTTATTTGCATATTCAATTGCTTTATTATATTCCTTCTGATTATTGTACAATCCTGCTATATTGTTAAGAACAACTGATTCCCATCCATCATCACCGAGTTC
>JBDRPR010000110.1:0-3116 GCA_043826845.1 Bacteroidota bacterium | reverse complement strand
GGGTCAGTAATTGTTATGGCACTGCTTACAGCTGCACATAAATTTGCATCAGTTACTGTAACAGTGTATATTCCTCCTGCTAAATTTGTAAAGTTTCCTGTTGGTTGTACTCCGGCACCGATATCATAACTTAATACACCTATTCCGCCGGATGCAGTAACAGTAATTGTTCCGTCATTATCACCGTTACAGATAATATCAGTTGAAGCTTCAGAATCAATTGATATTGCAGCAGGGTCAGTAATTGTAAAGGCGCTGCTTACAGCAGTACATAAATTAGCATCAGTAACAGTAACAGTATATATCCCTCCTGCTAAATTTGTAAAGTTACCTGTTGGTTGTGCTCCTGCACCGATATCATAACTTAATATTCCTGTTCCGCCGGATGCAGTAACAGTAATTGTTCCGTCATTATCACCGTTACAGATAATATCGGTATAGGCTTCGGTGTCAATACTTATTGCGGTTGGTTGCAGAACAACAGCATTATCAATTGTCTGGCAGCCTTCTATATCAGTAATAGTTACTGTATATGTTCCAGCAATTAATGCAGCAATATCTTCAATTCCCGCACCTGTTGACCATAAATATGTAAATGGAAAAGTACCACTATTTACAGTTAAATCAACTGCTCCATCATTACCTCCGTTACATGTTACATCTGTGATAACAAATGAAGCAACTGGAAGTGAATAAACAGTATATATAATTTCTGCAATATTTGTACAGATTCCGTTGTCAACTTCATCGTAAAATATTTGACCATTTGAAACTATTGCATTTGTAGGAGCAGGAACCAAAGTAGTAAGAGCAGCATCTAAATACCATGTATGAATATATCCATTTCCACCATCAATAGCAACTTCGAGTAAAGTGAGGTTAACACCTGATACAGTACCTCCACCGGGAACTTCTTCACATAATGCTGCAGGATACTGGTCGTTTGCTTCAACACCCGACCATGTCCATCCAAAGTTATTACCTAAATCATTACTGTTTTCACCTGTATAAAATGTCATAGTTCCCACACTTATATCCTGAATATTCAGCCAATCACCGCAGAATTCATGGCTTGTCTGATTAATAAAGGCCTGATTACCGGGTGTTATAGAATGAATAAATATCAGGTTCCCCGGATTACCTGTTGCAAGAAAATCTGTTGTTGTTTGAATTGCTCCATCCTCAAATATTATTTCTGTTCCGGGTTCAATATATAAGGTATTAAAAGTATTAGAACCATAGACAGTTATGCCTCCCCACATTGGGTTTATAAAGCTAACATCGTTATATGTTAAATCACCTCCTGTAAAAGACCATGTATTAGAAGATGTAATTATTTCCGATGTTCCGGCATTTAATGTGAAATTCGTATTATCTTGTACATCCCATGTTTGTATAATAATTGTTGAAGCACCTAGATTTAATGTCCTTAAACTGCTGGAACTTGTTGTAAAATTTCCATCCGGACAATTAATGTCAAAATTATTAGTATTTAGAATTCCATTGTTGAAAGTTATACCATTCCAGTCAAGGGTTAAATCATCCTGCAAAGTATAATCACCGGAACCGGAAAATCTTAAACCTGAAATCATTAATCCTGCACTTTTAATAGTGTTCCCGACAAGACTTGAAGTAAAATTAAAAGTTCCCCAGTATGCTAATGTCATTGAAGAAACAAGGGTTAATGACCCGTTAATATTTAATTGTGGCCAGCCAGATATTTCTGGAGTATTTGTAACTCCTGTCCAATCCATATTTTTGCAGTATCCTTCAATGTCAACATTAACAACTTGCAATGGTAAAGAAAATGAATTTCCATCAAAGAAAACATTGTCCTCACTTGTTGGAATACATCCATACGGAAGTCCACCTGTAACTAATGACCAATGATTGGGGTCACTCCAATTGCCGCCATTACCAATCCAGTATAAATCAACCGGAGCAGGAGAAAATATATTCCATCCGGTAACATTTCCTATTCCCTGGCTGCTAAGTGCGTTAAATGCAGCACCTCCGCCGGCTGTTAAGTCAGATATTATAAGCCAATTACCATTAAAAACGCCGGCAGGCATTGATAAGTTGGCAACCATACCTGGAGTAAGTGTTCCAATATTAAAATAATTATTACAATCTGTTCCTGAAGGGATAGTCAGATTATTAAACGTTTGTGTTAATCCTCCCTCGAATTCAATACTTGTGGCAGCAGGTATATTCAAATTATTATAGACATTGCCTCCATAAATTGACACAGCACTAGTGGCATTAATATTGAAAATATTATATGACTGACTTCCACCTTGAACATAACCACTTGTATTCACAGTAATAGTTGATGTGCCGGGGATAATAATAAGGTTTGTCCCATTACTTATACGCCAACCTGTTACATCAACAACTGAACTTCCCAGCGTCAATTGCCTTGTTTTATCCGTAGTTGAATAAAAATAAGTTGTAGTTATATTATTATTATTAGTAATGATACTCCCTTTATCAAGATAAATATTTTTGCTACTAGACACTAAAGATGTAAAATCATTTAATAAAGTCCATTCACCTGCTCCATCAAATCTAACATGTCCTCTGACAGTTACTCCTGCTGTATTAATAGTATTTCCGATATTATCAGATTTAAAATAAATATAGCCGGTATGCAATGTAAGCATTGATGCATTATAAGTTAAAGAACCATATACATTGAGAGTACTGGTACCTGACATTCTTGCATTGGTGGCTCCTGTCCAGTCCATATTATTACAATATGCTATTTGATCAATAGTAACAGTTTGAAAATTAAGTCCAGAATTTCCATCAAAGAAAACATTATCAACTTGCGTTGGGATACAACCACCTGCATTAGCTGGTCCACCGCTTACAAGAGACCAGTTTAAAGGATCACTCCAGTTTCCTGCACCACCAATCCAGTAATAATCTGTAGAAGCTAAAGCAGTAAAATTCCAACCTGTAACATTTCCTAAATCAACACTATTATTAGCATTGAAAATAGCTCCACCAATTGCTGTTATATCCTGTAATGCAACATAATCGACATTAACAACTCCGGCAATTTTGGAAATCGTTGATATGTTACCGGCAACGTTTGATTTAATATTTAATAA
>JBDRPR010000109.1:0-16754 GCA_043826845.1 Bacteroidota bacterium | reverse complement strand
AATTTAAATTGAGAACAACTATCATAGACGCCCACCCTCTCCCTCCTATATGCATCACAGGCCATGTCATTCCGAATGAAACGTAGTGAAATGAGGAATCTTAAAAAATGTAAATATGTTATTTTGCGTAACATCAGTTATTAAGTGTTTTAAGATAACAATAAGGGACATTCGGTAGTATCGCTATTCTTTTATTATCTTAATATAATCTAAAGTATTACTGTTTTTTAGTTTCATCAGATAGACACCTGAAGCAAAATTACTTGTTTGAACAGTAGTTTTATTATTTATATTTCCTTTATAAACAACTTGTCCAAGTGAACTTATTATTTCAAATGATAATACATGGTTTTGTCCTTCAGGCTCAATTGTCAGTTTATCAGAAACAGGATTGGGATAAATGATGAAATAGTTTTTACAATTTAAATCCTCTACTCCACTGGCGCTTCCTGTAACTTTTAAAATCCATCCATCAGCACTTCCGAAGTTTATGGTAACATCATAGTTTCCTGAGTAAGTAAAACCGGTAACAACAAAAATTCCTGTTCCTTCCTCGAAAACATTAAAAGCTTCATCCTGACCGGAACCACCACAACATCGCTGCCATTGAAATACTCCGGAGGAATTTACTTTGCAAACCCAGATATCAGGATCAAAAAAGCCCCCGTTGTGAAATCCGGAGACATCGCCATTTGTTGAATTGGTTAAACCAACCATTACAAAACCATTATCTGAGGTTTTTGTTAATCCATCAGCCTGATCATCGCCATCTCCTCCATAGCATTTGGCCCATGTTATTGCTCCGGTAGTTGTGAGTTTTACCAGCCAAAAATCATCAGAACCCTGCGAACCATGATGACCTGTAACATCACCATTATTGTGTGTGCTGGTATATCCCAGAGCCATGTATGTTCCGTCTGCCAGCTGAACAATAGCATTACATTCTTCTGTTTCTGTGCCACCATAACAGTTAGACCACTCAAGTACAAAACCGGAATTCAATTTTGCAACCAACATATCAGACCCACCGTGATAACCAATAGCATCACCATCAGAAGATGAGGTTCTTCCGGCCAACAGGCAACCTCCGTCTGAGGTCAGAATCATTCTGATACCTTCGTCATAATCAGTTCCGCCAACACATTTCTGATTTAATAAAGTCCCTGTACTGTTGATTTTTATTACCCAAAAATCAGAATATGAAGATGAATGATTTCCGCTTACATCGCCATCATCCGAAAAGGCCGATCCTGCAATATAAAAATCTCCTGATGTTGTCTGAACAATTGACCCTGCATCATCATCATCTGTTCCGCCATAGCATTGATTCCATTCTATAACTCCCGAAGAATTTAATTTCAGAACCCATAAATCATCATTCGAGGTTCCATGATGTCCTGTAACATCACCATCGGAAGAACCGGTATAGCCTGCCACCATAAAGCCTCCATCAGCAGTCTGCAAAATGTCATAGCCTTCTTCATCCAGAGTTCCCCCAAATAGTTTTGACCATTGAACCACTCCTAAAGAATTTATTTTTGCCACCCACAGATCAGTGCCACCATTATTTTCTGATAGAAGGTCCCCATCATTTGAATCAGAAAATCCCACAAAAGCATAACCTCCGTCTGTTGTTGAAATTGTTTTCCATGCATATTCATGATCGCTACCGCCATAGGAGTGTTGCCAACTCAATGTTGTCTGGGCTTGCATAACCTGAATTGTCAAAATAAGAAGGCAAATAGTAAGTAACTTTATCATGTTTGTCATATCTGTTCTGTAAATGTTGTTTTTATTAACTCATTTTTTTTTCTCAAATTACTCAATATACACTGTCCAAAAAGACAGTTTATTATTCTGATATTTGAAAACTTTGTAGCTTGCCTGCCTGCCCCAGAAACCTGCAACTGATGAAGCTACATATAACGGAATTTCACCGACCCAATGAAATTCATTTCTATGAAAATGTCCTGCAACAATAGCGTTTATAGTATATCCGTTGAGCAACTCTTTCCATCGCTTGCTGTTTTCTTTACTCCAGTTTTCGTTTGTTTCATTGCTATAAAAATCAGATACAGAAGGAGTGTGATGAAATATTATTATCTGTTTATCTTTATAATTATCCAGTATTTTTTCTACAAAATCAAATTTTTCAGATGTTCCTTTGATTACTTCATCTCGCAATGGTTCAGTATAAAAAAACAAAAAAACTTTGTCTTCGATCAATACAACAGTATCTGTATAGCCGGCAAATTCTATAAACGCATCTCTGGTTTTTTCATAATGGCTTGCAAGAATATCATGATTACCAGGAACAAAAAATACAGGATATTTCAACTTTGAGAATATTTCTTTTGCTTCGGATCGAACTTTTTTATCAGCCACATTATTTTGAAAAACATCTCCTGTATGAGCAACGAATTTGATATCAAACGGCAGCCCGTTTATAGAATTGACAATTTTCTCAGTTCTATCATCATTACTGAATTCACCCAAATGTGTATCGCTTATCTGTACAAAGTAAAATACCTCATCATTCTGCGAGAAAAGAATAAAACCAACTAAAATAAAATACAGAAATATTAAATTTTTCATGAATATTTTGATTTTTTTAAGAAATTAAGATTCCGTTTTAATCCCTCAAATTTAATTCTTTTTATGGGTGAACCCTTAAGGATTTTATTAAATTTTATTTCATCCATAGCATGCCATTCTTCAGCAGATAAATTCAGCATGTCATTATTTATTTTTAGAAATCCGTGATCAGTATCAGCAGCATTTTTATTCCAGGGACAAACATCCTGACAGATATCACAACCAAAAACCATGTCTGAAAATTTGTCTGAAAACTCAGCAGGAATATCACCTTTGTTCTCAATACTCAAATAGGAAATACACTTTCGGGCATCAATCACTCCGGGTTCAATAATAGCTCCCGTTGGACAAGCCTGAAGACATTTTTTACAATTTCCACAATGGTTTTTTACAGGCTTATCGTAATCCAGTTCAATATCAACAATTAATTCACCAATAAAAACAAAAGAACCAAGATTTTTATTTATAAGGCATGAATTTTTACCAATCCAGCCCAATCCGGAATTTCTGGCATATGCCTTTTCAAGTATGGGAGCAGAATCAACAAACGATCTTCCTTTTATATCCGTTATTTCATTGTTTATTCTTTCAAAAAAGCAATTAAGCATTGATTTTAAAACATCATGATAATCATTATAAAAAGCATACTTTGCTACTTTCGGTGCATTAGGATCCTTTTGAATATCATCAGTAAAATAATTAAGCAATACTGATATAACTGATTTGGAATTTTCTACAAGTTTCCTTGCGTCAAGACGTTTGTCAAAATGATTATTCATATATGACATACCTGATTGAAACCCATTTTTTAACCAATTTTCAAGGAAATCGTGGTCTTTTTCAAGAAAAGTTGCAGGACTTATACCGCATGCAGAAAATCCGATTTCAGATGCAATTTTCTTTATTCTGAAACTATTTTCCTTATTTTTTTCCAAAAACTTTAGAAAATAAAATTGTGATTTACTTTTTAAAATCCCTTTTAAGAGCAATCATTTTAATTGCAGTTATAGCTGCTTCATCACCTTTGTTCCCATATATACCACCTGACCTGTCTCTGGCCTGTTGCTGGTTTTCAGTGGTTAGTATTCCAAAAACAAACGGAATATCATATTTCAGGTTTAGCTCTGTAATACCCTGAGTAATCCCCTGGCAAATAAAATCGAAATGACGGGTCTCCCCCTGAACTACACAACCCAAAGCAATGACAGCATCCACAACTTTTTGTTCAGCAAATAATTTGCCTGCAAATGTCAATTCAAAACTTCCTGGAACATATATTTTAAAAATATTCTTAGGTTTTGCACCATTTTTTATTAATGTCTGATAGGCACCATCATACATGCCTTCAGTAATTTCACTATTCCATTCAGAAACAACGATACCGAATTTCATTTTTTCTGCAGAAGGAATATTTTCCGGATCATAATCCGATAAATTTTTCAAAAGAGTAGTCATAAATAAATAATTGAATTAATGAAACATTAAAAACCCGAATTCTAAAAAGCACAAATAATTATTGCTTAATCAATCGGTAAGTAATTTTTGAACTGCCAACAATACCCATGTCAATATATAGTTTTGTAACAAATAATTTTATTGGATATGCATGTGAAAATGCTCCCATTGAATAAAATTTCAATGAATCGTTAACAAGGCTAAACTGATAATTTGCTTCGCTATTAAGAATACTGGAACCTGATTTAGTTTCAGTATATGTTCCTCCCTGAAAATATTGATGATAAATATCTTCAGAATAATTGACATAAGTAGTATCGGAGCCGTTAACTATTCCCTTGCTTTGTCTTTTCCATGTGCCAATAATATCAGGATTATCTATTGGAAGAGTATCTTCTTCAGGATCTTTGCATGAGAAAACTGAAAGGGCTACAAGAAGTAATAATAAGTATTTTTTCATCCTAAGAAATTTATTTTAATGTTGAACAACCCCAGATCATGAACAATACACTCTATGTTATGAATTACTAACATTTTCGCTATATTACTGTGACATTGAACACTAACCTTCATTTACAAATATATGCAAATTTTCTTGAAATAATTACAAAATTAATGAAAATTCATACAGGTTTAACTAACCTTCAGAAAAAATAAAAGTGTATGCTGATGCTGTTCTTTTTATTCTATTTTTCCTGCTTCTTCAATCTGATGTTTTTTAACAGGATTATTCAGCAGGTTTTTATGTTCAATTCTGTTTTTAAAAATATCACAAGCGATATAAAGAGCATTTCTGAAAGATTCTTCATTTGCCTGATTTTCTCCTACTATATCAAAAGCAGTTCCGTGAGCAGGCGAAGTTCTTACAATAGGCAAGCCGGCAGTATAATTTACACCGTCGTTAAATGATAAGGATTTAAAGGCAATAAGACCCTGATCGTGATACATTGCAAGAACAGCATCAAATCTTTTATACTGTCCTGATCCGAACAAACCATCAGCAGAATATGGACCAATTGCCATAATACCATTTTCACGTGCCTGATTAATTGCGGGAATAATATGATTTATTTCCTCATCTCCTATCAGTCCATCATCGCCGGCATGAGGGTTTAATCCAAGCACAGCAATTTTTGGTTTTCTGATTGCAAAATCTTCAATCAAGGAGGCATTTAACAAATTCAATTTTTTCAGTATTATTTCTTTATTTATTGATGATGCGACATCTCTCAACGGGATATGACCGGTTACAACACCAACTTTTAAATAATCTGCAACCATTATCATTAACACATCATCAACATGGAATTTTGATTTCAGATATTCTGTATGCCCGGGAAAATCAAAATCTTTGCACTGTATATTACTTTTATTGATTGGTGAAGTGACCAGAATTTCAAATTTTCCTTTTAAAATATCAGAAGTTGCAGCTTCAAGAGATTTGAAAGCAGCATCGCCCGAAATCCGAGTAGGTTTTCCAAATTCCACTTTTATTTCATCATCAAGCACATCAATAATATTTGCTCTCTTTGGATTGGCTTCTTCAATGTTATTAATATTGTTAAAACTGAAATTTGTAATATTTAATGCTTTCCTGTGATAGGCTGCAACTTTTGGTGAACCGTAGAGAACCGGAGTAAAATGATCAATAACCCTGTTATCCAGAAAAGATTTTATAATAACTTCATAGCTTATACCGTTAATATCGCCCTGAGTTATTCCAACCACTATTTTGTTCATATTCTGAAATATTAATATTTTTCAATAAAATTAGGCTGCAAAATTAATAGAACTATTTGTAAAAGTTTTTAATAAAATCAAATAATAATCTGACGGGGATTCCTGTCCCTCCTTTCCCTCTGTAACTGTCTTTTACAGTTAAATATGCAGGGCCAGCAATATCAAGATGAATAAACGGATAATCTGTAAATTGTTCCAGGAACTTACCTGCTGTGATTGCACCTGCAAATGGTCCTCCAGTATTTTTCAGATCAGCAATGTCTGATTTTATCAACTCTTCGAATTCTTCCCAAAACGGAAATTCTACAACTCTTTCATAAACATTCTGACCGCTACAGACCAGTTTTGAAAAAATTTCTCTTTTCACATTTCCCATGCCGACAATTGCAAAATGACCAACTGCTGATTTTGCAGAACCGGTTAGTGTAGCAATATCAATAACCAATTCAGGTTTATATTTTTGCGCGTAGCTTAATGCATCTGCTAAAATCATTCTGCCTTCAGCATCTGTATTCAATACCTCAACAGTTTTCCCATTATGCATGGTAATAATATCTTCAGGAACATAAGCATCTTCACCTGGACGATTATCTGTTGCAGGTACAAGTCCTACAATATAAACCGGAATTTTAAGTTTTGAAACAATATACATCAGAGCAATTACAACAGCAGCTCCCGACATATCAGATTTCATGGTTTCCATGCTTTTATCAGGTTTTAGATTAATCCCTCCTGTATCAAAAACAACTCCTTTACCAACAAAAACAATGGCTTTTTTATTGACAGCATTAGCAGGTTTCCATTCCATTACAGTAAATGTCGGAGGATTTATACTTCCTTTATTAACAGACAATAATCCACCCATTTTTAAAGATTCAATTTTTTTCTTACTAAAAACCTCCGCAAAAAAACCAGATTCCTCAGAAATCCTCAATATTTCCTGAGCTAACTGCTGAGCATTTAAATGAGATAAAGGTTCATTAATAAGATTGCGCGCTATAAATACTCCATCTATAATAACCGATAATTCATCTGTTTGTTTTCCGGACAAAGTATTTCCAACAATATTAACAGTCTTTAAAACGGGAAAATCATGCTTGAATGCTTTGGTGAAATATTTTGAAAAGCTGTAGTTACTCAGCATAAAACCCTCAATAAAAGCATAATTAATCTCATCATGATCGATGAAACTGCAAACAGAAATATCTGAAATCCTGTGCTCATTAACAATCTTGTTTATTTTAGAAGCATCTTTTCTAACATTTTCCTTTTTAATAAAAATCTCTTTCTTTATATTTTCCGGAATATAAATCAATATCAAATTTGTATATCTGTTTAATACAACAATCTTCTTCTCGATTTTTACCTGTTTTTTCAGGTATTGACTTTCGTCATTGGTAAGTGAGATTTTATTAATCTGGCTTACATCTTTCAAAAGATAAATTACCGGGTATTTTTTTATAATCGCTTTAGTGTGCTTGATTTCCATATTTTTTTTTAAAAATGGTTTTTATTCAATTCTGATGATTCAATAAAATATCAGCTAAAAAACTCATAATTAGGCAAAGTATATAAGAATTTAAAAAATCCTGAAATATTTCATTTCTTTGTAAAGATAATAAAAATTATCCCCCTTTGTAATCCGAAAATATAAAGTATAAATTTGCCTGATATTCTGAAAAATTGAAACCTGAATTAATCTATAAAAAAGCACTTGATCTTAAATTCATTAGCAGGGATGAAGCGACCTTTTTATACAAATTTGCCGATACTTCAGAATTGATTTTCATTTCTAATGAAATCCGCAAAAAGCTACATCCGGATTCAAGTGTATCCTGGATAATTGACAGAAACATAAATATTACAAACGTCTGTATATCGAATTGTCGATTTTGCAATTTTCATTGTAAGCCAAATTCTGTTAAATCTTACATCACCAGTATTGATCAGTACAAAATAAAAATTAAAGAATTGCTGGATCTTGGCGGTAATCAGATATTATTGCAGGGAGGATTGCATCCAAAACTTGGTCTGGATTTTTATACCGACCTGTTCAGTGAATTAAAAAAATTGTTTCCTGATATAAAACTACATGCTCTCGGTCCTCCTGAGGTTCATCATCTGAGCAAATTATCAAAGAAAACATATAAAGAAGTACTCATTTCACTTATAAACTCAGGATTAGACAGTTTACCCGGAGCAGGTGCAGAAATTCTCAGCGATAGAGTTAGAAAAACAATTTCACCAGGAAAATGCACTAGTAAACAATGGTTGGATGTTATGAGAGCAGCTCATAATCTTGGATTATCAACATCGGCAACAATGATGTTTGGTCATATTGAAACAATTGAGGAAAGAATTGATCATTTATTCCTTCTTAGAGAACTGAAAAATGAATGTAGCAAAAATTATCCAGGATTTGTTTCGTTTACTCCATGGCCTTTTCAGTCTGAAAATACAGCGCTAAATCAAGATTACGATATAAAAAGGACTACTGCAAATGATTATATAAGATTGATTGCATTGAGCAGAATAGTTTTACTTAACATAAAAAACATTCAGGCTTCATGGCTTACAGTCGGTTTTGAAACTGCAAAAATCTGCCTGCATGCAGGGGCAAATGATTTTGGATCAATAATGATTGAAGAGAATGTGGTTTCTTCAGCAGGGGCAAAGTATTCAACTTCAAAAGAAAAAATGAAAAATGAAATTCTAAGCGCAGGATTTATACCACATTTACGAAATCAGAAATATGAATATCTGGATTAATTACATTCTGACAATCAAAGAGTAACGATTTGTTTTGCTGGTGGCTGGTATCTCCCATCGCCACTACGCTTTGGAGGGTATAGGTTGCTGGTTTTTTCTTCAATTATTATTTTACACAAATTGAAATCAGAAATAATTCACATTAATTATTTATTTTTACCTTCCATTAAAAAATCATATACATGAAAAAAATTGCTTTTCTTATCATAATTCTGATTCAGATGCAGGTTGTCTTTTCTCAATCAGAAGATACAGAGGAAGAATATCCATTTTGGGTAAGTGTAACTTCAAAAGGTGGGTTTGTGAATTCACATCTTTTCAACAATAATATTGATGAAGATTCTCGTGTTGATTTCGGATATTTTGAACCCGGTTACACAGTAGGTGGTCAGATTGGAGCAAACTGGGGAGGTGGATTCGGATTTGCAATCGAATTGATGCATACCAGATTGAATCAGCATTACAGTATTGACCTGAGCGGAATTGAGTATGACAAAAATATTTCAATAAATCTGTTTGATAAATTTTTACTGATAAAATCAGTTGGACTGAAAGGCAGTTATATAGAACTTGGAGGAAAATTTACAAGAGTGACAAAAGCTATTGAGAAAAATAACATATCTACTCCATTTCTTTTAAAAACCTCTGATTTTTCAAATAAGGAAAGAGTGGGAATGGTTTTCGGTTTTGGTGTTAATGTACTTTTTACTGAAGTATATAGTATAAATATCGGAATGAGAGCAGCTTATACATTATCAAATTTTATGGATGATGAGAAATACCCAATTCGTGATGGTTTACATCCAGTGGATTACTCTTCATATTCTACTACAAATCCCGTAACAATTGATTTTGTTCTGAATCTTAGTTTTCATATAGGTGAATTAGAAGTTGAAAAGAAAAAGAAATAATAATCCTATTCCACAATTTTAAAAGTATATAATATTGCTTCAACCTGCCTCAGATAGTTGCGTTTATCGTATTTAGGAGCATAGACAAATCCCTCCACAGTGACCACTTTATTTTTCTTTTCATCAACCTTTGAAAAACTGATAAAAGGACCACCCATAAAGTCGTTTTGAACTTCCCATAAACCCCGCAGGCCTGCTGTGTATTTTCCTTCATGTTCAAATTCAGAAAATTCCACAGGAAAATTTTTTGCAGTTATCATATATGTATTTGGCAAAGCTCCGGGAACATACTTCTTCAAAAATCTATCTCTTTTTTCAACAAGATAATCTAATGTAAATGTATTGGTATCAGTATAATTATAGGAATAGATCAATATACCCTGACTAATCATTGGAGTTTCCAAAGATATCCATACAAAATCAGCGGAATCTACTGACAAAATATAACCTGAAGGTATAGTCAAATTAACATTATGTCTGGTTTTTAATACATCAATAATGCTTCTTTCAGGGTATTTCCTGTAGTTTGAAATAATTCTGTCTCTTTCTGCATTAGTTAATAAATCAATAATTGCATCTCTTCGGCGCATTATAAAATCAATGCAGGATTTTTTATCAGAAACATTAATGTCCATAATGAACTGGCTTTCGGCATGAACATCTTTTTTCACAATCATTTTAGGTTCTTTAAAATCCGATGAAAAATTTATAAATATTATATTTCTGTGCGATCTGAATAATTTTGAAAAAGCAGAATTTGGAATACTTATAGGATCAAAACAAGCTTCAGGTTGTGGAACGGCAGGAAATTCCTGCTGAAGGACAGCTCTGATAGAATCACCTAATTCTCCCCGCCAGTTGGTCTGATCAACAACAACCAGTACTTCACCGGCTTTTCCTGTAACTCCAGGTAACAACTCCTGAATTTCATTGTTGCATGAGAAGAAAACAAAAACAAAAAAAAATGCTAACAAAAAGAATTTCATACTTTTAAATTTTAAAAAAGTTGAATAGCTATCAAAAATCAAACCATTATTTTTTATAATCGATTTTAATTTTTGTACCTGGCTTAATCTCTGATTTATCCTTAAAATTATTAATTTCAAGCACTTCATATATATGGAGATTGGACAGCCTGCCGACTAATTCTTCAAAATTATCATTTTCCTGAAATGTATAATACACGAACTGATCGCCCGCATTATTATTGACTGATTTCTGGCTTTTAATTTCATCATTGTATCTGTATGCCTGTGAGCCTTGTATCCATATCAGAAGAGTCTGACCGGAATTTAAAGCATCGGTTTTAAGATTATTCCAGATTCTTATATCATCAATAGAACACTTGTATTTTAAAGCAATCAGATGAAGATATTCTCCATTATTAACAATATGCTCAATTTTGACATGCTTTTCATAATTGGCAGGTGTCAGATCCTGACCATTATTCAAGTCAGAAAATATTTGATTTTCCATTCTCAGAAAATCAGAGACTTTTTCCTTTGGTAAAACTATTTTAGCTGGTAATGCAGATTCAGGCACATAATATTGTTTATAAACAGGATTTAAAAATTTCATATTGGCAATAGGAATTTTCAAATTATCAGCAATTGTACTTAACGAGACAGGCTTGGAAATTGTTACTGTATCTGTATTATAAAACAGGAACAAAGGTTCTACTGGAGTTATACCATAATCTTCATAATAATTCATGACAAAATTTACAGCAATAAATGCAGGTACATAGCCCTGAGTCTGTTCCGGAAGATATGGTCTGATATCCCAGTAATTTGTTTTACCTCCTGATAATATTATTGCATTTCTTACAACAGTCGGACCACCGTTATATGCTGCCAAAGCAAGTTGCCAGTCATCAAAAGTACTATATAAAAACTCCAAATACTGGCATGCTGCTTCCGTTGATTTACACGGATCCCTTCTTTCATCAATATAGGAAGTAATTTTCAAACCCATCATTGTTCCTGTATCAAAAAGAAATTGCCACAATCCAATTGCCCCCGATTTTGACCTCGCCAGTGGATTTAATGCAGATTCAACGATAGCCAGATGTTTTAACTCCAATGGAAGATCATATTTATCAAGCTTTTCTTCAAAAATCGGATAATATAATTTTGCAGATCCTACCATTTTTGCAACCAGATCCCTCTTTGTTTCCAGATATAATTCAATATATCTAAGAACTATTTCATTATATTCCAAATCAATAGGAGTTTCGTTGTTCAACAGAAGCAATCTCTGCTCAATAAGATTTGAAGATGAGGTCAGGTTTGAATCAGAGAGGAAATAATTATTTCTTTCAATTGAACAGGCATAAAAAGAAGTGTACTGATAAATAATCAAGCTGTCAATCCTGTTCAGATAATTACTTCTATTTACAAAATTTGCTGTATCTCCTTTTGGCATATCTACAGAAAGTCCATTAAAACATGAAAAAATTAAAATTAAAAAAACAATATTTTTAAATAGCTTATATATATGCATTTATATAAATATTAACAGAATTGAAAAATGGCAATTTTTTAGACATTAATAAGTTTTTAGATATAAAGTTTTCAACATTAATATGTTTATTGTAATCAGCAATTGGTTGGAAGTGGCAATTTGTGATCAGTTTGCAATGTCGGAAATAAAAAAAGGATTATCTATCTGATTTTAAGAGTATATGGATTTTACTATTCAATTGAAAAAAATAATCAATCTGGAAAAATATTTGAGTAATAACTATTTTATATTATTTTTATGTTTTCTGAACCAAAATTAATTCATGAAAAGCTTCATTATTTTTCTTTTCAGCACATTTTTTCTTATAGAAATTTCTATTTCGCAAGAAAACAGCACAGTTAAAAAGCTTGAATTCTGTTCGCCTGAATATGATGAATTTGCCGGAGATTTTTATAACAACTATCTTATATTTTCAGGAAATTTAAAAAACGGCACATACATGAATTTTCTTAACAACTATGCAATTTTTAAAACCAAACAGGATGCCGAAGGGAAATGGTCTGAACCTGAAATTTACGATCTGGATTTATTATCAAATTTTAATGATGGCCCAATAGTTTTTTATGACAGTGTCCTTTATCTGACAAACTTCAACAAAAAGCCTCTTGAATTTGCGCAAAAATCTAATTCTGAAAGCAAATCAGGAATTTTTTACAGAAAAAAAACAAAAGGCCGCTGGGAAGGTAAAAATATTGCCTTTTCACATAACAGTGCATCAAATTTTTTAGCTCATCCAACATTTACTCCCGAAAGAAAAAAGATATTCTTTTCTGCAAACCTCTCTGATGCAATAGGCGGTACCGATCTGTATTATTGCATTTTATCAGGTGACAAATGGTCACAACCTTTCAATATGGGGAAATTAATAAATACTACAGGAAATGAAGTATTTCCTTTCTATCATGCAGATGGAATTTTATATTTTTCTTCTGATAATCATAACAGTATTGGCGGATTAGACATATTTTATTCAGAATTTAAAAATAATGAATGGAGTAAACCTGTTTCAATGGGTACACCTGTTAATTCCGTTAAAAATGATTTTGCAATTAATGTATTTCAGGAAAGTGATGCCGGTTTATTCAGCTCAGACAGGGAAGGTAGTCTGGATATATTCAGCTATCAGTCAAAATATCCGCATTTTATTAATTGTTATGTATCTGGCGATATTAACAGATGTGTTAATATTTATGAAGAAGGTACTGAAATTCTTGACACAAACTTGATGATTTTTGAATGGGAACTGGGTGATGGAACCAATTATTACGGAAATGATTTTGAATATTGCTATCAAAATGACGGAAAATTTAAAATAACCCTTAATGTGACTGATAAAATTTCAGGGCAAAAACTACAAAACGTTGCCAGTACAACTATTACAATAAAAACTGATGAAAGCCTGTTTTTTTCTATTCCTTCTGAAACGAAAGTGTCAAAAGAAATAATATTTGAGGTTAAAGAAAACAATCTGAAAGATTTTACAAATAACATTTTTTACTGGGATTTCGGAGATGGTGTAATAATGACTGGTGAAAGTATAAAACATGTATATGCAAATCCAGGAGAATATATAGTTAAACTTGGTGTTCTGAAAGACACCAAAAATATTACCGAGTCAAACAAGTACTGTGTTTATAAAAAAATAAATGTGATCAAATGAAAGCATTTGTTACATTTTTACATATAGTAATATCTGCTGCATATTTATTATGTCAGCCCGTTCCGGCCACCGAGGAGAACATCCCATTTATGGTCACTTTTGGGAAAGATGCTCCGAAAAGTATGGGCGATGACGATTTTTTCCAGATATTTTTCTTTGTTGTTCCAAAATCATATTCTTCAAATTTTTATCTTAGGATATTTGACCCTGACTGTGGAGGAGAAAATGATGAAGTACGGGGTGAGTTTAACACTAAATCAAAATTTTCGATTTATGGTGGAACCGAATGTTATACCAACAAAGATGCAAGAGATGTTGAACGTACTGGCAATTATCTAAGTGGCAATCTGTTAGCATCAAAGATTTTTGATTCAGATCCTAAATATGATAATACAAATTATTCCTTTGGCCCGTTTAATCCTTCTGAAGGAGAATATGTAAAACAATTTGATGGTTTTATTTTTAAAATTGTTGCTGAAGGGATTTCGGGTGATGACGGGAATCTTTATCAATATTTTTTCAGTTCTTCCGCTGAGAAAAATTCGGAAATTGAAGGTGGAAATGCTTTTACCTATGAATATACATTCAGGTTATCGGACGAGGCAAAACATGTTTCGCACATTTACCCCTTTATTGATGATAAAGTGATTTCAATTAATATTCACAATTTCGACTGGGACAATGAGGGATATATAAGAATTATTTCGGTATCTAAAAACGGTGTGATGTGCAAATTATCAAATGAAGCGAACTGGGTGGAATCGATTTTTACAGTCACTGAAAATGAAAAAAATTCTACTTTTGACATACAAATGGTAAAACCAGAGAGTAAAGCATCTAAAAATAATAATGGTGTTATATATGTGACAAATCAATATAATGAATTATTACCATTTTATACTTCACCAATAGGAGGAATACCAAAATATAAATATAAAATCCAAATTAACAGATAAATCATGCTTAAATACAGACAATTACTTTTAATAATAGTACTTTTAATAATCTCTGCAAGTACATATTCACAATCGCATAAATTCAGAGTTTATGATCTAGAACAGGGGCTTCCAGAACCATTTATATATGATATTATTCAGGATGAACACGGTTATTTATGGGTTGCTACTGGAAGCGGACTGGCAAAATTCGACGGTTACAATTTTGAAATTTTTAATGACCAGGAATCATTCACAACCAGCTTTATAAATGTTTGTTTTATTGATTCAAGAAAGAGATTATGGGTCGGTTTGCAAAACGGAGATATTTTTTATTACGAAAATTATCAATTTAATAAATTAACATCTGATAAATCGATAAAAAGTATAATTAACGATATCAAAGAAGATGAAGAAGGAAATTTATGGTGTACATCTCAAAATAACGGAATTATTAAAATTGACAAAGATCTGAAAACAACGGTTTTTCCAATTACCGATAAACTCTGCTATTCGATTCAGCCACTTGAAAAAAATAAAATTTTACTTGGAACAAATGAGGGAATTTACATTTATAATACTTCTGAAAAAAGTTACAAGGATGTTGATCAGAATCCATACACATTGATTTCTGTTATAACCAAAGATAATAAAAACCAATACTGGCTAGGGACTGAAGATGAGGGAGTATATTATTGTGAATATGTTAATTCAACAATTACACCTATAAAATTCCAGGAAAATGCAGGTCTGGAAAATTTTAAAATTCAGGATATTTTTTTTGATCAAAACGAGAATATCTGGCTCGCGACCTTCGGTGCCGGGGTAATTTACAGCAAAAAAAATAAAAATTTCTACGATGATTTTCAATATTTCAATGTTGAGAACGGATTGAAAAGCAACACCATTAAAACCATTTATCAGGACAAGGAATCAAACATCTGGATTGGTATGTACGGTGAAGGATTATCTACTCTTTCTGATGACTTTTTTACTTTTTACAGTAATGAAGGATCAGAACAAAAAAACAATATTACTGCTTTTTATTCGGATAAAAAAAACATCTGGCTCGGTGCTGAAGATCAATTAATTCAAATAGATTTCACTAATATCAATAAATGGAATTTTCGTGATCTGATAACGGATGATATTATTACCTCATTATATCAAGATGTTCAGGAAAACTTATGGATAGGAACAGAAAAAAGCGGTTTGATCAGGTATGACACTGATAGTAAAAAAACCGAAAATATTTTTATTTCAAATGATCAGTTGGTAAACTCAATCAATTTTATTGATGGTTACGGAGATAATATATGGATCGCTTCAAAGAACGGGATAATAAAATATAACACTATCTCAAAAGAAAGTGTTATTTACAACACATCAAACGGACTGCCTCATAACAATATAAATCATTTGTATATTGATATTAACGAAAATGTATGGGTATCTACACAAAGCAATGATCTGTATATAATAAAACAAGACAAAATTGTGAATTACAAAATTTCTAATAACAGCGAAATCCTCACAATAAATGGAATTACAAGAGATAAAGCAGGAAATATCTGGATAGCCACTTATGGGAATGGTGTTTATGTATATGACAGCCTTACATTTGTGAACTATAATATAAATAATGGATTAAAATCAAACTACTGTTACAGCATAATCTGTGATGTAAATAATAATATATGGATAGGGCACAGGCAGGGATTAAGTCGCATATTTAGTGATAAACTTATAAAAACCTATGGAAAAAATGATGGAATTGCAGGTGATTGCAATAAAAATATTGCTTTTATGGATGCCAACAGCAATATTTGGTTTGGTACAACAAACGGAGTGATAAAGTACGATTACAGAAAAGATAAAAAAAATGAAATACCACCAGTTATAAACATCACATCTGTGCGTTTTTCAGATAATAAAATTGACCATAACAAACCTATGGTTATGCCATATGCAGTTTATAAACTGACGATTGAATTTATTGGTATCAGCCATACAGACCCAAAAGGAGTGAAGTATAAATATAAACTCAAAGAATATGATCTGGACTGGAGCGAAACTTTTGACAATAAAATAAACTATAACCGAATTGAAGACGGAGATTATGAATTGCAGATAAAAGCCTGCAATAGCGACGGTGTGTGGACAAAG
>JBDRPR010000108.1:0-6829 GCA_043826845.1 Bacteroidota bacterium | reverse complement strand
CAGATATCTGACGTTGCAACCAGATGCGACGGCAAACTGGGGAATAGTCCATTATCAATTCTCCCCTGGAAAGAATTAGTTGGAAATGCTCATAAAGATGACTTATTGAAAAAATATTATGCCGAATTAAAGACCATGGATACTCTGGGCGCCAAACTGGCAATTACTTATGCTAAACGCTCTAAGGAAATTGGACTTAAACTTGTATCAGACAAAGTGGCATACAGTGAAAAAGACGTTAATACAGTTCTTTTAACTGGATTTTTTCATGCTTATGGTCCAATTAATGATTATATAAACTAATAATAACAGTTAATGATTTTAAAAACAAAATAAAAGAAGTGTCAATTATGAAATTAAGAAGAAAAGTATATTTGGTAGCCGGTTACAACACTATTTCGATGGGTACCGGCAGAAAAGAATTTAGCCCCAAGAAAGCACGTGCAGGCATAGAAGAACTGGTTAAAGAAGCAGGTCAAGCTGTTTTAAAACAAATCGGAGGTGCTACAAAAGTTGATGAATGTATTATCGGCAATTTTGTTGGAACACTATTTAACAGACAGGGTAATATGGCAGGATTTTTTCCCTATATTGATGAAGGACTTACTTTTAAACCATGTGTCAGAGTTGAAGGTGCTTGTGGTACAGGAGCGTTAGCTGTTGCTACAGGTATTAAATCTGTCCTCGCTGAAACTGCAGAAGTTGTTCTTGTTCTTGGTGTGGAAGTTCAGAATACTGTAAAAGCAATTTATGGAGCAGACATCCTTGCAGCTGCAGGATGGGCAAAAGATAGAAAAGAAGGACATGCGTATTATTTCCCGGGAAAATTCAGTGATCGTGCCAGAGCTTATTCTCAAAAATTCGGGAAAGAAAAAACCCGTCAGGCGATGGCCAGATGGTATGTAAATGCAATCGAAAATGCTCGTCTTTGCCCTACTGCTCAGGAATATCATAACGCAACTAAAGATATTATGGCTCAGGGTATGATGGAACCAATCCCAAAAGCATTTGTTGATAATCTTAATTTTTTCGATTGTTCAAAAGTATCAGATGGAGCAAGCGCTATAGCTGTTGTATCTGAAGAAGGTTTGAAACGCTGCGGTATTGATAAGAAAGATGCTGTTGAAGTTATCGGCTTAGGTCAGGCAGAATACGATATTACTATTCCACCAAAAGACCACACAAAACTTGAAACAACCGCTGTTGCAGTAAAAAATGCATTTGAATCTGCAGGAATTACCAAAAATCAGATTGGTACTGTTGAAACACATGATTGTTTTACAATTGCAGGAATTATGGCTGTTGAAGCAATTGGTCTGGCTGAACATGGCAAAGGAACTGATTATATTATTGAAGGTAAAACTTCCCGCTCTGGCGAAGTTCCTTTTAATACTACAGGAGGATTGGTTGGCTGGGGACACCCAACCGGAGCCACAGGAGTTCATCAGGCAGTTACAATCCTTGAACAGTTAACCGGAAAAGCTAAAGACGCTCAAATCAACATCCCGAAAGACCGTCCTTATGGGCTGTCTATTAACATGGGTGGTGATGATAAAACTCTTGTTTCCATAGTATATAAAAGAGCTGAATAAATAATAACATTATTCCTTGTAATCGCCTATTGATTTTCATATCTTTAGGCGATTTTTTATTTATTTATTTTCCGTGAAAAAAGTATTGATTATCATATTGTTATCATTTTCAATTTTTACTGTTTATTCACAGAAAAATGAAATAATAAAACTTCCTGATCCAAATATGACGGGTGGTATGCCACTGATGGAAGCATTAAAAAACAGACAAACTCAAAGGGATTTTGGAAAAAAACAAATGACAATACAGCAAATAAGCGATTTACTTTGGGCTGCCAGTGGAATTAACCGACCCGAATCAGGAAAAAAAACTGCTCCGTCTGCAGTAAACTGGCAGGAAATTGATATCTATGTATCACTTAAAGATGGCGCATATTTATATAATACAAGCGATAATACTCTAGTTAAAATACATGGAAATGATATCCGTTCTGATATGGGCAAACAGGCCTTCACATCAAATGCACAAATTTGCCTTGCCTATGTTGCAGATTATAAAAAAATGAAATTTGCGGGTGAAGATAATCGTGATTTTTATTCCGCAACCGACACAGGCTTTATAAGTCAAAATGTATATCTATACTGTGCGTCAGAAGGGTTAGCCACTGTTGTGCTTGGATATATTAACCGGGACAAAATTCATGAATCATTGCAATTAAACAAAGATCAAAAAATCATTTTAACTCAATGTGTTGGCTATCCAAAAGAAGAATTTGAATCATCAGATGAATAAAAAATAAAAAAATGAAAAAAGAGGTTGAAGAGCTTATAAGATTATTTAAAAAACTTAAAGATATTACAGATAAAGAAGAAATTGAAAAAGACGAACTCGGCTTTTATCAGAATATAAACTTATTACTTGGAACCTATGAAATGATTAAAGACCAGATACCTGAAGGAAGTTCTACAGAAATTCACGGATCGATTAGGAAAATGATACAGGATATGATTAAGCAGTTAAAAGAAGAATTGGGAGAATTAAATGATGAACCATCAGAATTCCAGAAAAAAACTATAGAATTTAAAGATATTGATGAACTGTTAAAAAAACCAGGTCTCACTTCGGCAGAAATAGATCATTTATTGGATGAAAAATTAAAGCAACAAAAAATAAAAAATATCGGTAATGAATAAAATAACATCTCTTTTTGACATCCAATATCCTATTGTGCAAGGTGGGATGATTTGGTGTAGCGGATGGAAACTTGCATCGGCAGTAAGTAATGCAGGCGGACTTGGTTTAATTGGAGGCGGTTCGATGCATCCTGATGTTTTCAGAAAACATATTCAGAAGTGCAAAAATGCAACAAATAAACCATTTGGAGTAAATTTGCCCTTACTATATCCTCAAATGGAGGAAATGGTTAAAATTGTACTCGAAGAAAATATTAAAATTGTTTTTACATCAGCAGGGAATCCTGCTAAATACACTTCCATTTTTAAAGATAACGGTATTAAAGTTGCTCATGTTGTGGCAAATGTTAAATTTGCTCAAAAATGTCAGGAAGCTGGAGTTGACGCAGTTGTTGCAGAAGGTTTTGAAGCTGGAGGTCATAACGGGAAAGAAGAAACTACGACCATGGCCTTAATACCTCAGGTCAGAAAGTCGATTTCAATTCCCCTGATTGCTGCCGGAGGTATTGGAACAGGAAGAGGAATGCTGGCTGCTTTGGTTTTGGGTGCTGATGGAGTACAAATAGGCAGTCGTTTTGCGGCAAGTACTGAATCTTCCGCACATCCAAATTTTAAACAAAAAATTGTGGAAGCAGGTGATGCAGGAACAAAACTCACATTGAAAAGACTGGTTCCTGTGCGTTTGATCTGGAATAAGTTTTTATCAGAAATTGAAGAAATGGAGTCCAATGGTGCAACAATTGAAGAATTGCAAAGTCATTTGGGAGTTGGAAGAGCAAAACTTGGAATGTTTGAAGGAAATGTTGATGAAGGAGAAATGGAAATAGGTCAGGTTTCAGGATTAATAAATGAAATCAAACCCGTAAACGAAATAATTTCAGAAATTATAACTGAATTTAATTTTACTGTCAAAAATATTGAAAATCATATCTTATAATCTTTTACAATGTTTCTTGAAATTGATGGTGTTGCTATAAATTATCAATGGATAAATAAAGAATACCTAACCAACAATGAACCGATAATTATTTTTCTGCATCAGGGCTTGGGATGTATTGGTCAATGGAATGATTTCCCTATCAAACTATCAGGAATGTTACAAATCCCTGCGTTGATTTATGACAGGTATGGACATGGAAAATCATCAGGAATAATAGAAGACAAATATTCACTTGATTATCTTAATAAAGAAGCCTTTTTTTATTTACCAAAGATTATTGAAACTCTCAAAATCACAAACTCTTTAATTTTGTACGGGCATAGCGACGGAGGTACAATTGCTATGTTATATGCGGCAAATTATTTTCAAAAAGTAAAAGTTGTAGTAACTGAATCAGCTCATGTTTTTAATGAACCAATTGTAATAAAAGGAATACAGAATAATATATTAAATTTTGAACATGGAAATTTAAAAAACCAGCTGGAAAAATATCATGGACAAAATACAGATAAACTGTTTTACAGATGGGCAAAATCATGGACAGATACTAATGCATCAAAATGGAATATTACTGATCAAATAGAAAAAATAGAAACACCGGTTTTGGCAATACAGGGAGATATGGATGAATATGCATCAACTGACCAGATAAAAATGATTTCAAACTCTGTTTCGGGTTTTTGTAAAACATATGTTATTCCTGATTGTGGTCATTTTCCACATATAAATTTCAAGGATAAAGTTTTAGAATTATCAACAACATTTATCAACCATGTCAATTACAAATCAATTATTTAAGCATTGTTTTCAGCAATTGATTTTGATATATCTTAATTTCTTATCTTTGCCACAAAGTAATATTTATGAAACCGACTGAATCAGAATCCAATTACAAAAATCTTGAAAAAATGAGCATGTTGGATTTGCTAACCAATATAAATTCAGAGGATAAAATTATTCCTGACGCAGTTGAAAAAGCTATTCCACAAATTGAAAAACTTGTTAAAGCTGCATATAAAAAATTAAAATCTGGAGGTCGGTTGTTTTATATTGGCTCGGGTACGAGCGGAAGGTTAGGTATTCTTGACGCCTCTGAATGTCCTCCGACATTTGGTGTAAATCATGGTCTCGTTATTGGACTTATTGCTGGCGGAGACAAAGCTATTCGTACGGCAGTAGAAAAAGCAGAAGACAATTTTGATCAAGGCTGGTTTGAATTAAAATCCTTTAATGTTTCAAAAAAAGATTTTGTTGTAGGCATATCTTCCTCAGGAACTACACCCTATGTTGTAGGAGCTATACTAAATTGCAATTTTAACGGAATAGAAACAGGATGTATTTCTTCTAATGAGAAAAGTCCTTTATCGCTGGAAGCCAAATATCCTGTTGAGGTAATTGTAGGACCGGAATTTGTTACAGGTAGCACACGCATGAAATCCGGAACTGCTCAGAAATTAGTTCTTAATATGATCTCTACATCCCTGATGATTAAAACAGGACATATTCTCGACAATAAAATGGTTGATATGCAATTAAACAACAATAAGTTAATTGATAGAGGGATTAGAATAATCATGGATGAATTGAAGATTAATTATAAAGAAGCACAGAAATTATTATCAGAACATGGAAGTGTACGTAAAGTGCTTTTTGTCTGCAAATAACAATAAATACAAAGCTATTGAAAAGATGTTTTTAAACAATATTTTTTCAGTTTATACAAATTTGGTATTACTTTTGGCAAGCAAAGCAAATTAATCAATAAAACAATTATACTATGAAAAAATTATTATTCTCTGTTGCAATTATAGGTCTGGCTATCAATTTTTTTGGACAGGTTTCAAACCTTATCGTATTTACTGAACAAGGTGAAAAATTTTATCTGATACTAAATGGGATAAAGCAAAATGGTAACCCTGAGACAAATGTAAAAGTGACGGATTTAAATTCTGACAGTTACAAACTAAAAATTATTTTTGAAGATCAAAGTATTCCGGCATTGGATAAAAATATATATTTTGCTACGCGGGGAAATGAATTTACCTACAATGTAAAACAAAACAATAAAGGCGAATATGTGCTTCGATACATAAGTGAAGTTCCTGTTGCCCAAGCTCCTCCTCCATCGACAGGTCAGTCCACAATTGTTTATACAACCGTACCGCCACCGGCAACAAATGTAACGATAACTGAAACTACCACAACTACAACCAATGTTGCAAATCCAAATGGAGTTTCAATGGGTGTAAACATCAATGATCCTGAGGTTGGTGTCAATTTCAATATGAATGTTGGAACTGGAAATGTTACTAACACAAACACTCAGGTTACTTACTCAGAAACTGTAACTACTACAACTACAACAGGAGGCGCTGTTGTGCAGGAGCAACCGGTTTATTTGCCCGGATACTCAGGTGCAGTTGGATGCCCTGTTCCAATGCAACCAGAAGATTTTAGCGCAGCAAAAGGGACTATTGCCTCAAAATCATTTGAAGACAGCAAACTAACTATTGCCAAACAAATTACTAACGCAAATTGTTTATTTGCAACGCAAGTTAGGGAAATTATGATGTTGTTTACATTCGAAGATTCAAAACTGGATTTTGCAAAATATGCTTATAACAGAACCTATGATATAGGCAATTATTTTCAGGTTAACGATGCTTTTGAATTCGAATCAAGTATTGATGAATTAAATAACTATATTCTTCAAAATCCAAGATAAAAAACAAGCAATATTAAAAAAAGCCCCGTAGCTGATTGTTCAGCATCGGGGTTTTTTATTTTATTATCATTCTATTCGATAACAATTTGTTTTTTAACCGTTTTACCCTGAGATACAATTTCAAGCAAATAAACTCCTTTACACGAGTTTGTCAGATCAATCTCAAGTTTATTATTTTCAGGCTTATAGATTGAAATGATTTCACCAACAACATTATATACTTTTACAGAACTGATTTCAGATTCTGATATAACTGATACCATTCCAGTACTTGGATTGGGAAATAATGTCAAACCTGAAACTGTTACATCAGAAATTGAAGTTGTTCCAGGATTAATAAGATATGATCCTGTGTATGTACAACCAATATTATCAGTAATAGTCACATAATAAGTTCCCGGAGCCAGATTTGAAATATCTTCAGTTGTCATGGAATTG
>JBDRPR010000107.1:0-4034 GCA_043826845.1 Bacteroidota bacterium | reverse complement strand
GAATTGTTTGTACCTGAATGTGTCTTTAATTCGATATTCGTGTTTTCTGACACCGGTAGAATAATAAAGCTTAATAATGATGTTTTCACTCTCATAAATATGGAAATTATCCTTGTTAACAGTCAGTTTGGCTTCAATAATTGTAGCCAGCTCTTCCTGAAACAAAGGACTTTTATTTGAAATGGCAAAAACACTGTTTATTCCGTCATGTTTCGAAAAATTATGCTGCAAGGCTGAGAAAGCAGGATCGTGCATCGCGGATGGAATATACAGTTCAAATTTGTATGTATGTTCTATTGCGCTACTTATGTTGCGGATTAAAAATTTCGGATAAAAATTTATCTCGGTATATTTTCCATTGTGCATTGTTGGGATTCCACCCGTGTTCATTATTCCGAAAAACTCTATATCAGCAACATTTGATTTATTATAGGCCATCCTAACTTCGTATTCTTCCATAACCTGCTCTTTGAAATTCACTCGCTTGTAAAAGCGTTTATCAAAAGCCATGTGCGGAGCAAAACGACTTTCAGGAATGTTGAACACAATAATTACCTTCTCAGGATTATTATCGAATAAAACCTTATGGATTTTTAAGCCCTGAATACTTTTTCTGATTCTTTGTTGTATGTAATTATCAAGTTTTTCAAGAGTAATTTCAGTATCAGTTATAAAATTCAACTCTCTTGCCCGCCTGCGCTTTGTATCAATTCCAAAAATCAGATGACCTCCAACAGTATTTGCAAATGATGATATCTGTACCGATAATTTGTTTATTGTATTTTCATTTAAAACTGATATCTCATCAGCTCTTTTAAACTCAATATCAATAGATTCCTCAATTCTAAGATCAATTAGTTTCTCAATATCATTTTGACTTATCGAATCTTTATTTAATAATTCCAGCATTTTATAAAAGTATAGAACTGTACACTATTTAAAATCGATCTTTGATGCAAGAACAGAATAAAATTTTAAAGCTTCACCGTTTTTTGCTTCAATCTGTTTTCTATAGCTAACAATCAAATCTTTCGGATCACCGTGATGTCCTGAATCATCTTCTTGGTTATGAACTCCACCCGCATGGGTTGCTTCCTCATTATTTTCAGGAGTTTCAATTTCTTTTTCCCAGTTTTCAAGATATTTAAGGTCAATTACCAATTCGCTTACCTGACCTTCAATAGTCACTTTTTTAGTTTCCCATAAAGTATCGAATACTGCAATCTGGTCGCTGACTTCAACTTTAACGGAATATTCTTCCTTATCATCCATTACATACATTTTTAATCCGTTATGCCTGCACACATGACTGATAAATACATCAAACCTTATAGTTTTTCCCACATTGCTTCCGGCAAGGCTGTCAAATTCTGCAATATTCATAGAAAGGATTGTATCCGTTTTAAGGGTATCATTACTGGTGCCATCTTCAACTTCTGACTGATTTTTACATGAGACGATCACAGCAAGAACCACAGCGAATAAAAAAAATCTATATACCATATCTGTTATTTTTAAAATTTCCGGGTAAAAATACGACTAAATTCTGTTTAAAAAAATCATTGACAAGGTTTGAAAGGATAAATTAATAGACTTATTTTATTTTTCTGAATTAAAAAAGATTTTTCCAAACCTGAATATTTAATTATCTTTGCACCCTGAAAAATGATTTGTTTGTGAAGTTGATTTTGATTCATTTCTGAAGTTAAATGTTTTTTTGAAATATGCCCGGATGGCGGAAATGGTAGACGCGCTGGTCTCAAACACCAGTGATAGCAATATCGTGCCGGTTCGACCCCGGCTCCGGGTACATAACCCTCAAATCGAGGGTTTTTTTAATTATGGACGAAAAAAATAAACAGGAACAATTCGACATCAGATACCTAAAAATGGCAGATATCTGGGCTGAAAATTCATATTGTAAGCGAAGAAAGGTCGGAGCACTTATAGTAAAGGACCGCATGATTATTTCTGATGGATACAACGGGACACCTTCAGGATTTGAAAATAATTGTGAGGATGAAAATGGCAAAACATTTCCGTATGTACTTCATGCAGAAGCTAATGCGATTACGAAGATTGCCCATTCCAATAACAGTAGTCAGGGAGCTACTTTATATATTACAACTTCACCATGTATGGAATGTGCAAAACTGATTATTCAGGCCGGAATTAAAAGAGTTGTTTATTCTAATGACTACAAGTCGGAAGATGGTATAGAATTGCTGAGAAAAGCCAATATTGAGATAGTTAAAAAGACACTGATATAACAATAATATATGAATTACAATAACAATCGTTCAACTATTATTATGCCTGTTTTATTAGCAGTAGCTGTTGTTATAGGTGTACTAATTGGCAATAAGCTTAATTTTAATTCCAGTCCTCAAACAATACTTGAATATCCAAAAACAGATAAATTAAATGCGGTGCTGGATTATATTTCTGAAGAATATGTCGATTCTGTTTCAAAATTAAATCTGATTGAATTGTCTATACCAAAAATTCTTGAAAACCTTGATCCTCATTCAATCTACATTACTGCGGATGAATTTAACAGCATGAATGAACCTCTGGAAGGTAATTTTGACGGCATAGGAGTTCAATTCAATATGATGCACGATACAATTATTGTGATAAATACTATTCCCGGTGGACCATCTGAAATAAAAGGAGTTATGGCCGGTGACAGAATTATTAAAATCAATGATACACTTTTTATCGGTAGCGGAATTTCAACAAACGATGTTATGAAAAAACTGAAAGGAAAAAGAGGTACTAAAGTTAATATTTCTGTTAAACGAAAAGGTATAAAAGATCTGATAAATTTTGAAATTACCCGTGATCAGATACCTCTTGAAAGCATCGATGTTTCTTATATGATAAATAATGAAACCGGTTATATTAAAATAAGTAAATTTGCTAAAACTACCTATCAGGAATTTAAAAAAGCAATAACTGATTTGAAAATGCAGGGAATGAAGAAAGTTATTATTGATTTACGTAATAATAGTGGTGGTTATATGGATGGAGCGACAAACATCGCAGACGAATTTCTTGAAGATAAAAAGTTAATTGTATATACAGAAGGACGTTCAAGACCGAAAACTATAACATACGCAACAGAAAAAGGTATGTGTCTTGATATTGATTTAGTGATTCTTATTGATGAATGGTCTGCATCGGCAAGTGAAATTCTTGCAGGAGCAATACAGGACAATGATCGTGGTATTATAATTGGTCGCAGATCGTTTGGAAAAGGTCTTGTTCAGGAACCTACTTTTTTTTCTGATGGTTCTTCAATGCGTCTTACGGTTGCAAGGTATTATACTCCTACAGGCAGGTCAATTCAGAAACCTTATGTAACTGGTTCAGAAGATTATTTCAACGAATTGACAGAAAGATATCTTCATGGAGAACTTGATGAAAAAGACAGCATCCATTTTTCAGATTCATTAAAATATACTACTCCGGGTGGACATACAGTTTATGGAGGTGGTGGAATTACTCCCGATATTTTTGTTCCTGTTGACACCTCAGGAATGTCTGATTACTATATTGCAATTACTCAAACCGGACTAATATATGAATATGCATTTGATTATTCTGATGCTAACAGGCAATCACTATCAAAATGTAAGGATTATATGGAAATTGAGCAATATCTGGATAAAGTAAATGTATTTGAATCTTTTATCAGATTTGCCGAAAAGAAAGGTGTACAAAGAAATGACGATCAGGTAGAAATATCAAAAAAAATCATATACACACAATTAAAAGCATATATTGCACGTAATACTCTCGACAACCTTGGCTTTTACCCGATAATTAAAGAAATAGATAATACTCTTCTTAAAGCAATTGGATCGTTTAAATAATTAAAGATTTTATTTCTGCTTCCTGGTACTTTAAAAAAAAGCTTGCCGGATTAAAATCACAAATAAATCATCTGAAAAATTCTCTGTAATACAAATTTATGTTTTAATTTTGAATATTAGTAACTGATGTTACGCAAAATTAACATAAAGAAGATT
>JBDRPR010000106.1:0-12349 GCA_043826845.1 Bacteroidota bacterium | reverse complement strand
GAAAAAAGAAAAGAAAAAAAGCTGGAAAGAAAAGAAAAGAAAAAAATCAGAAAGCAAGCATTTGATAAGTTTAAAGATGCAATACAAGAAGCTAAAAGCATTGATATTGAAAAACAAATGCCTTATCCTGAAAAATTTAATGAAGTATGGCCTTTTGTTAAGTCATCCCTGGAGTTTGCAGCAATATTAAGAATAACAGGAGAAAAATTCGATAATGCTACAAATGAAATCATTGGCTTAGGCGATAATATCTTTAGTAATTATTCAGATAATACTAAAACTGAATTTAACCAAAAACTTTCTTCTACTTGGAACAAAATAGAAACTGCTCTGGAAGTAGCTAAGTTTATAGCTAATGACAAAGATGATGATCTGATTGATAAGATTATTGAATTTGGTGATTGGTTATTGGGAGAGGAATAATACATTTTAAATAAAAATTAAAAATATGAAACAAATAAGATTGGAGCTTAATTCAATACAAATGCTTAAAAACAGAGAGCGTTGGAATTTGTATTTTATTATTGCAACTGAGCATTTTGAAGATCCAACAAAAACAATCATAATTATAAAACCAGATGATAGTTTTATCCCTTTTAGAAAGAAAACAGATAATTTTTGCTCATTTAGAGCAAGTGGCAATAATTCTGAAGGTATGTTTTTATTAGAAAGGGAAATTCCAACAGATTATTCTGTTGAAATTTTGTTCACATTAATGCATTCGAGAGCATCGTTAAGAAAATTTGGCGAGAGAATAGGAGAAGTTAAAGAGCTTTTAGGTGAAAAGGATTCTGTTATTGAAAATTTTTTAAGTGCTTCTCAACCACAAGTACTTGTGGTTAAAAAAGCTATTGGAATTGTTGGTAAAATTCTAAAAAATGTAGATGATAGAAATCTAGGTGTTGTTAGTATGAGCGAAGAGTTCGATGGAGTTTCAACGGAAGAAAGAACAAATAAATTAAGCTCAGGTAATGCCGAAATTAATTGGAGATGGATTTCTAAAGAAATATAGGTATTTGAAAATACACACAAATCTTAACCTAACACCTACTTATTATTAGGTGTTAGGTTTATTTACTTAGTAACATGATTATTGAAAATAACTAGAATTATGAAAATATATTATTTGCATAACGGAACAGAACAAGAAGGACCTTTTGATATAGAAGGTCTAAAAAATAAAAACATAAGCAATAATTCACAAATATGGTATGAAGGACTTCCCGAATGGACTACAGCTGATAAAATAGAAGACTTACAAGAATTACTCAATAAAACAACACCTCCTCCTTTTAAAGAAAAGGAAAACATAAAACCACCACCAATATTAAAAACAGAGTCGCTAAAAGTAAATCCTGCAACCACTCCAAAGAAGAAAAGTAAAACAGGTTTAACAATTTTAATAATTATTTTAATAATTTCTGTTGTTTTGGGAGGTGCTTATATTTATTTAATTAATAATGGGCACAATGTTGAATCAATATTAAATATCCCCAAAAAAATTGATTTAAAAGTAATTTGCTCTAATCTTGAAAACTTGATTGTATCATCTAGTGTAGATGTAACAGTTAGTAATTCATCTGGGCATGATCACAGAAATGTAACAATAAGAGTAACCGCATATGATAAAAAAGGGAATATAGTAAAGCAAAAAGAAACAGTTTTTACTAGAACTCTTCAATCATATGGGAGTTTAACTAAAATTGTAACATTGCCAGCAAAAGCTAAGACATGTGATTGTATTGTGTTAAGCTCAGATACTCAATAATAGGAGTTAATAATTGACTAATAATAAAAAAACATGAAAACAATAGCAACATTTATTCTAATACTAATAACATTTGCAGCATACTCGCAAAAGAAAGCAAAAGAAACAAGCTATATGGTAGGAAAAGCCAAAGTAACAGTTTGTGAAAACCAGAAAGAAGGAAAATTTGGCGAATATACCGAGCTTAACTTTAAACTAGAGAAAATATATAAGAAAGATGATAAATGGCAATCGACAAACTACTATAGCCTGGATGAACTTCTTCAATTGCGTGTAGCAATAGATAAAGCAATAAATGAAGAAGCAGTAATAATTCAAGAAGAGATTGAAGATAAGAAATAAAGCCGAAGCCGAAAAGCTTTGATAGAGTAGGCCAATGTAAAATTAATATATGATAAAGCTTTGAAAAATAGATTTGGTTCTGTTTTATACATTATAATTAATAACAATTTTAATAATTATTTAAAAAGGAGGTGAACATATGAATTACACAAAACCTAAAATCTTGGCACAAAGTACTGAACAGATGGCAGAATGCCGTCCCAATAGTAAGCCAAGTGGAAGACCATGTAAACCACCAAAGCCAGGTGGACGTTAATGGACAATTTAATCAGACGGCGAGGATATTCAATTATAACTCGTCGTCTGATAACTAAAGAGACATTTTTATGTATTTCAAGCAAAAATCTAATGTTATATTCAGAAACTATGATTCCTTTGGGTATATAACAGACAATAGGAATTTCGGATATAAACTAACGAATAATAGCGAAAACTACATCGGTGACAAAATTCTATCTGAAAGTGGGGCAGTTTTTTTTTCCGTTTTAGATAGAAACCCACAAACCTTTGATGAGCTCGCAATTAAAATAAATAAGCAATTTCCAGATATTGACATTAAAACAATAAAAAACGATGCCAGAGATTTTTATTGCATGCTTGAACGGGATGGTTTTATTGTATATGGTGATACATTGCAAGAGTGCAATGAAAAGGACACGAGGTTTTCGTACAAGATATTAAAACCCGAAGAAATAAAAAGGGATTTTTCTTCGACAATTATGCATCCTGAAAAATCCACTCAGGATTTTTTAGAAGAATACTTTAAAGACAAACCTCAGCTTACAAATTTGCACATTGAAATTACTAGCAAGTGCAACGAAAGGTGCGTGCATTGTTATATCCCTCATGATAACAAAGTAAGTTATATCGAACCTGATATATTTTATGATGTTTTAGAACAATGTAAAAATATGAGGTTATTGCATTTGACGATAAGTGGAGGTGAACCAATGTTGCACAAAAACTTTTGTAATTTTTTAAGAAAATGCAAAGAATATGATTTTTCAGTAAATGTGCTTAGTAATTTAACATTACTTAATGATGAAATTATCAAAGAATTGAAGACAAATCCTCTTTTAGGAGTTCAAGTCTCATTATACTCAATGAGTTCTAACATTCACGATGAGATAACCCAAATGAAAGGAAGTTTTGAAAAAACAAAAAATGCAATTCTAAAACTGATTGAAAACGATATCCCATTGCAAATAAGCTGCCCAATAATGAAACAAAACAAAAACTGTTATAATAATATTATAAAATGGGCGAAAAAGCATGGGATTCATGTCGGAGATGATTATGTAATCATAGCAAGATATAATCATACAACACAAAATTTGAGTTGCCGTTTATCAATTAATGAAATCAAAGAAGTGATTAACGACAAAGTTGCGAATGATTCAAAATATTTGGAACAAATGGAAATGGCGGCTGAGAAGAAAAAAAATATTTCGTCTATTGATTTTGTTTGTAGTGTTTGTCATTCCTCTATTTGCATAGCAGACAACGGAAATGTATATCCATGTGCTGGCTGGCAGGATTATATTGTTGGTAATGTGAAAGAAACTTCTCTCAATGATATTTGGGATAATTCTGAAAAAGTGCAATATTTAAGAGGCTTGCGCAATCAAGATTTTCCCAAATGTATTCAATGTCTTGATAAAGAGTTTTGTACCATGTGTATGGTTAGAAATGCAAATGAAAACCCTCTGGGAGACCCGTTAGCAGTTAATGAGTATTTTTGTAATATCGCAAAACTCAATAGAAAAATAGTGCTTGAACGGAAGGAGAAGGTTATGAATTCTTAATGCCAACTTAACATAGAAATAAAAAAACAATTTATAAAAGGCATGAATTTGAGAAATATAGATATTTGTAAACAGTTTATTATTAAAATAATTTATATTTGCTTTTCTTTAAAAAGTAACAAGTTTATGTTGATATAAAAATAGTTGGGGGCAATTTAAAAAATGAAAGCAATTCACTATTTCCAAGTTGAGACAGACCCGTTTGAGAACATCGAAGCTCTCAAAAAAGAACTTTCAAAACATAAGAAGTTCAAATTTGAGGACTACAACCCTTTTGACGAGCAACGACAACTTTTCCTAAAACACGGAATTACAAAAATCATCAATCCTGAGTACTTAGAGTTCTTGGGAACACCAAGAGATGACAGAGGACTATTTATCAAGACCTTTCAAAAATTCCTTGACAATGTTATCAAAACTGACAGTTTAATCATCATTGACAGTTACATATTTCCTAAGAATTACGACACCGACTATCCTGACCTGCTAATTGACATATTGAAAAAGTACATTCCTCAATTAACGAAGTTGACATTTATAACCAAAAGCAAATTTGACCAACCACTTCAGTCAGATATATTCAACAAAATCAAGAATATCAATACAAGTATTTCGGTTGACTTAAAACACACTGACCTCTTTCACGACAGATTTTGGCTATCCAGTCCTGATAGCAAAGGATCGTTTATAGGAACTTCACTGAATGGACTTGGAAAAAAATTCACACTCATTGATTACATTGACATTGACGATGTAAAACAAATATTTACTGAATTAAAAACGGAGAATATACTCCATTAAAACCCTAAGCAAATGAATACAAGAAAATTTAAAATCCTATGCGATGGACAGTTTATCAGTTTCATCTTCATCTCGGTTTGATAGTGAATCACTCAAATTACGCTTCATGCCATATTGCCAACGTTACTATCTTTCCATTCCTATTGATTCTACTTTTTCTTTTTCCCTTACTTCCTTCAATCCCCTTTCCCTTGCTATTGATTTTTCAGATTCGTTTTCATTTTGTTCAACTAGCTCCGGTTCTTTTTCCTGATTCCTGATATTCAGAATATAATCAGTTGCTTTCTGTGCTTGAGCGCTTGCATAAACAATAAACTTCTTATCTTTCTTTAATCGTTCCAACCAGCCCTGAATATAGGCTGCATTATTTTCTAATTGTTCTATCGGAATACCTGAAAGAGATTTCAGATATGATGCACCCATTTCGGCGGTTAATTCTTCAACTGCATAGTCATTTGTTCTGAATCCTTTACTTTGCGTCAACTCCTTCCTGTCCAGTCTTTCTTTATGTCCTGTGCTATGCACCAGTTCATGAAATAATGCACCGTAATAACTTTCACTGCTAAGAAAGGATTCAGTTTTCGGTATATTAATGTAGTCGTCAATTTTATGATAATAAGCTTGTTGTTCTTTATTCCTGATTTCAGGTCGCTTCTGCATTTCATTGATGATCTTTTCACATGTTTCAATAGGATCATTTTGTCTTTCAATTTTTGGAGGAATTTTCTCAATTGGTATTCCGTCGCATTGGTCTATATTGAAAACATTGTAATATTTAAGTAATGGTATATTCTTTTTATTACCGTCTTCTTCATCTTCTCTTTCCAACCATTTCCAGAATATTACTTCCTGTGATTTTTCACCCTTTTTAACCTGACCTCCCAACTCTTTTACCTGTTTGAAAGTGAGAAAATAATTTTGTGCATAATTGAGAGTTGATAATAACCAGACATTTATTCCCTTGTAGTTTTTTCCTGTGATAAGGTTTTTGGGATGTCCGGCTTCTGTCCATGGCTTTTGCCAGGGAATTACTCCTTTTTCAAGATGTTCAATAATACGGTTGGTTACAATTTCATAAACGTCTTTTGGTTTTGGGTTATGCGTAGGTTGTGTGTTTTGCATGATTGATATATTGAATTATTGACTGTTAATTGTTACAAATTCCGATTAAGGTTTTTATCTTTTTCAATTGTTTCTATTATTTCCCTTGTTTTATTTATCTCTTTTCCTCTCTTAAAAGTTCTGTTTAATTCTTCCAGTCTTTCTTCAGTAAATCCTAACCTGTTTAAGCGGAACTTATGATTCCCGAATACAACTCCAGTAGTTTTTCCACTTCTGATATATGTTTTTAGTCCACATTCATTTAACTTTTTATAGAAATCATCTTTTGAATTTGAAGCCTTATAACAGGTTTTGAGCATTCCTGTAATTTGTTCTTTTTCAGTTGCTCTTCCTGTTCTTAATTTGTATTGATATTCTTTTTCGGTTTGTAAGTTCTTCCCTTTTTCATGTTTAACAATGGATTTTGAGAGCTCAGGGAAATATTCAATCTGGTAATTCTGAATATCTTTTTTAAGCTTCTGAAATTCCGCTTTTGTCATTCTCAGTGCTTTCCCTGTGTGATATTCAAGTCCCGATGCACAAATGTGAATGTGGTAGTGCTCTTTGTCAAAATGCGGAACTGCTACAAACATTCCGTTTATATTACGCTTTTGAATATATGCCCTTGCCATATTTTCAAGCTTGTCTAAAGAAATGTTCTTCGCATCGTCTTTATGAAAGGAAATGATTTCATGAGTATATAATACGCTGTCAGTTCTTTTCCTTATTCTGAATATTTCGTTTTCCTTAAATTGCTTTTCCCATTGGTTTATAGTATTTCCTTTAAGGTTATGGGTGATAACAAAACTTCTTTTTTCTTTATTAAAAAGTCGTTCTTCATCATGCAACATGTAATTAAGAAGTTTTTTATAGCATGGTCTTTTATATGATTTGATTTTGATTATCATATTCCGTATGTTGCTGTAATTGGTTTTGTGTGCTTTGTTTCACTAAGGGAGGGTTTCTGAAAACATCATTGATCTCAGTTTCCAGTTTTGCTATTCTGTTTTCAATTATTTCAAGTCTTTTATCACTTTCCCAAAAAAACCTGTCTTTTACTTTTACTATGCTTTGGATTTCATTTAAGCATTGAGAAAGTATTTGTTCCAATCTTACTATTTGATCAAGGTTAGGAACTATGTATTTTTGATTCAGATAAGCTATGGTTGCTTTTCTTATAAATGATGTGATGGTCATTTTATGATTTTTGGCTGCATTTTTTACTTTATAGAACTCCCCTTTTTCATTTGAAAAATTGACAGTAAATTCCGGCTTATGTTTTCGCTGCTTTTGTTTGTACTTCAATAAATATTCTTTCCTATAGGTTTTCCTGGCAGCTTTTATTTCATCATCAGTGCCGTTTTCAAGAATACCTGTTCTTTCAAGATATTCCCATAATCCGCTATTCGTTTTCTTGCTCATCAGGTGTTTGGTTATTGAGTAAAGTTTGATTGTCCAGTGCTTGGGTTGTTATATCAGGAATTTCAATCATACTGTATTTCCGGAATTTCATTCTTTTATAAAAAGGTTTTAATCTTGCTATAATAGGTTTATGATGTCCGCAGATAAGAATAGCCTTGTTTTCTTTCATAGTACGGATTTCATCATTGGTCATTAAACTGCGAACAACATTGTTTTTCTTATCGTCCTGGTATTGATATTTACCAAGTGTTTGTTCAAGTTCTTTTGAGGTATCAAGAGAAGTTCCGGTAAAATACATTTTTGCAAAACAATTGGATTTTATCCCCTCTGCATTTTCTTTTCCATAGCTGTGAACAATCTGACTGAAATCCTGAACTAAAAGCATTATTCCACTCTTGTGTTTCCTTACATTAGCGACTGCCAGTGGAAGTGTTGGAAAATATAAGGATGAGGCTTCATCAATTAACAAAAAAATGTCGTTTTCATTTTCTTCTGGAAACCTTGATAAAATGTATGCGAAAAATTGTTCAAAATATATTGAGGTAAGAACGGAGTAATATTTTTGATCAGCTACCGAGTTTTGAATATATAAAGCTGTTGGCTTATTCCTGAATTCTTCAAAGTTTATATTATCGCATGATGTTACCTGTGCTACTGCCTCATCACTGAATATCTGAAGGGCAGCTTTACAGGTGGCAATTACTCCGCTTACAACTTTTGCATCATAGCTTATAAATGATTTATATTCTCCAAACAAAGCTTCGTCTGCATATTTACTGAAAAGATTATCTACATATTCAGGATCCCCTCCGAGCTTATTCAACAATTGTCTTACATTATATAAATTTGGATTTACTGTTTCCTGTTTTATTAAAATTGCTATAAGCATTGCCATTAATGCAGTTGCTTGCGTATTCCAAAACGGATCCTTTGATTTTCCCCCCAAAGCATTCTCAACAAGCATGGTGGCTACTTTTTGTATATGAGATGAACTTTTTGCTCTTTCAAGTGGATTGTAATTTGATGATTTATCAGGATTGGCAAAGTTCAATACTTTGATTTCATATCCTTTTTGCTTTAAATATCCCGCACTATTAAAAAATAATTCACCGGAGGGGTCGTGAATTATTAAACTTCCTTGTGTAGTATATATTGAAGGAAGAAGGACTACACTTGATTTGCCTGTTCCGGTTCCTCCTATAATTATTGAATTCTGGTAGGAATTTTTTACTGACAGGTTTTTTCGGCCTGTCAGACAAAATCCCTTATGATTTCCAGATAGGAGCGTTCCAGACCAGACAAATTTTGCGTTGTAGCCTTCTTTCTTTTCAGGGATGGCTGTGATTGCAAATTTTATAAGTTCTACAATGAACTTTATAAAGCTTTCGATCAGCTTAATGATGAGTGTGAGAAATTGTTCGATTATCATTTGTAATGAGTATTATTTGCGTTTATTAATAATGTGCTGTAGAAATTGATTGACTTGCTGAAGGATTAATTCTGCCAGACGGCAAGCTCCCCATAAGAGAATTAAAAATATCTTCCATACCATTTTCAGCATAAACCAGAAAGTCTTCTTTATTGTTTCCATATTTAATTATTTAGAGGTTTGCAGATATATTTACTATAGCTCCCTTATCTTCAAACAGTTTTTTATAAAATCCTGATATTATTTGAAATTTCTGATCGCTGGTATTGTCTGATGGCTGGTAAACTAAATGAATTTCTATTCCTGTCAGCGAATCAAGTATTACCTGTTTTTCAAAAGCTTCTTTTATTAACTCAGGATTTATTTTTAGTCGCTCAAAGTCATTCTTTTTATAAAAAGAAATTTCCTCTGTGTTTTCCATCAGGTCGCTGTAAACAACAAGTATTCGTTTTTGAGAGGGACTGTTTTTCAGTTTATTTAATTCACTTGCAATTGGAAAATAAATAGCAGAATTTGATTTTTCTGTTTTATCTTTTGCTCTGTTAATTATGATTTCAGATACTTCATTTTCGAATTTTTTTATTTCTTTTCCCCTTTCAAATTCATTTGAAAGCCATTCATTCCGTGGCTCTATCCTTGTTTGTTTCGTTTGGTTGTAGCTTACGTCAGTGAGGTCAGTATATTGAAATATTCCCCCGTCCCATTTGTTTTGCAAATCGAACAGGGAGAATATTTCCTGAGTATCGGGTTGAGCGATGTGTGTATCTGTAATATCGTTCAGTATCACTACTTCAGTGGTATTTTGGTCTTGTGAATTACAGGCAACAACAAGAGTGATTATTGCTATTACTATAAGTATGATTATTATCTTTTTCATTTCTTTATAATGGTTTGTAATTCATAATTTGTAATTATCCTTTATAGCTTAAAGAGTTCACGGTATAATTGAAGTCATAAATATCCGGTTCGGGTTGTGCCTTTCTGAAACAATCAGGAGTTATGCCATCTGTACGGAATGTAAGGTTATTCGTTTTAAAAATTTCCATTGTTTCCCAATACATTTTCCTAATCCTGTCTGTCGCATAATTGACATGATGGGCAATTCTGAGTCGGACTTTTGTTCGTTCAAGAATCGTAGCTTTTATTTGTTCTCTTTTTGCTTTTAATTCCTCTATCTCTTTCTTTAGTTTTTTTATCGCATAATAGGTTTTAAGTCTAGAAGTATTCTCTTTGATTTCAGACCATGAAGGCAGAACAAAAAAGGATAACGTAGTAGATACGATAAAGAAAAACAGGTTTATTATTACAAAGTAAAATGGGTTTATATATACATCATGGCTTTGGAGGTAACTTGACCTGAATATTGCAAGGGCAGTAAATAATCCTGAAACTATCAACAATGAACCAATTATTACAAGTCGTTTTTGTATTGCATTTTTTACTCCTTTGTAAAGGAAGGATGTAATATGTGAGAAGAAAAACACTGCAAATGATATACAGATTGACAGAATTAGTGCGAATAACATACTTTCTCCTGTTACCTGGAAAGCTTTTGTATTAAAGACTACTTCACCGATAGTAATAATAAGGGTTGATATAACTGTCAATCTTATTCTGACTGGTATAGTGCTTTGGCTAAATTCTCCAAGCTCATATTCGTCATTCCGGTTTTGATCTTCCCTTATTTTAATCTCGTTTTCGAGATTTTTGTCTTGTTCTTTGAAAAAATCAGCATCTATTCTGGCTTCAGGAAAATGAGCTCCGGGTTGCAGACGCTGATTTATTTCAGTTGCGAGTTTTTCGTAACCCGTTTTTAATTCACCGGTGTACTGAGCAAGGTCATCCCCTTTTGGAGCCGGTAAATTCTTTTTGGCAAAGAATTTTGCACTTTTCATAGCTTTTTCTTTGAGTTCGGTATCTCTTTTTTGCATCATGGCTTCCATTTCGGGGTCATGAATATTACCTGTTGAAATTGTCAATTCTTTTGTTTTCATGAGATTTTGGTTTTAATGATTAATATTAATTTGATTTATCTGTCTAATTCTTGTTCCATATCCTGATCTTTTTCCTGATCGTTATCCTTTTCCCTGACTTCTTCCAGTTCTTTTTCCCTGTCACTTTTTTCAGGTTTTGACTGTTCGTTTTCGGGCTCTTTATTTTCATTTTTAGTTTCCTGTTCCTTCTCAGTTGTTGGGGAATTCCTCTGACGTAATTCTTTGAGATCTTTTTCTCTTGAGGATTTTTCTTTTGATTGCTTGGTTCCGGTTTTTTTGGAATACGGAAAATCATCATGTTCTTTTGGGTTAGGTCCTGCTGGAATTGACATAGCCATACTTTTCCCACATTCTTTAAACTGTTTCTTCAAAGCATAAAGTTCCTTGGTGTCAACGAAAACGTCATTACCCATTGAATCTTTGGCATAATAAATATTTTTCTCTTTTTCTTTGTCGTACACTTTGAATATTCGTCCGATAATTTGTCTTTTTCCTTTTTCGACATGGACTACGGTCATAAAATGCTGACCTTTTCTGAATGTACTGTATTCTATGAATACGGTTTTACTGTCTTTCATAATTGTGATTTTTAGAGGTTAGTATAGATGAATTATTGATTCTGTTTTTTTTAAAAGCCAAAATTGAACCGTCATTTTTCAGGTCATTACCGTCAAATCCGTCAATTTTCAGATTGCGGAAAAGTATATGAATTTGAGTGCGGAAATGAGTGCGGAAATAAGTGCGGAAATGTAGCAAAATGCACCAAAATGCCGGAGCAAGAAAGCCTAATGCACTGATAGTTAGAAGCGGGCGGGAGGACTTAAAATCCTGTGACCATTATGGTCGTGCCGGTTCGATCCCGGCCCGAGGTACATGTTAAAGCAGAGTATTCTCTGCTTTAACTTTTTCATACAAAATGGCAACAGTATATATATTATATTCAAAAAAGCTCAACCGGTATTACACTGGTAGTTGTCTGGAATTAGATAACCGAATGATTGATCATATTAAAATTACTTATAAGAACAGTTATACATCAAAATCAGATGATTGGGAACTATATCTCCGAATTGATAATCTGGAATATAAACAAGCAAGATTTATCGAAACTCACATTAAAAAGATGAAAAGTAAGTCATATATTCAAAGATTAAAAGAGCATACTATAATACTTTTAGTCAAAATTTGAAATTTAACGAAGGTTATTGGACGAACTGATGTTGGTAATAATTATATAAAATGAAACACATAATTAATTTATTAATCATTGTTTTATTAATAAATTCTAGATATTCTCAAAATATAATTGTTAAGGATTTGAATGCAATGAAATCCAAATTTGAGTCGAGTGATAATGATTCAATATTAATAAGTAAATATTCAATTAGCCCTTATAAAATCAATAATTTTGATAAATCTAACCCTAAAGACAGCATTAAGATTGGATTTATTGAAGTAATAAACTCTGACATAAATCAAGTATTAGGACCTTTCTATACAAATTCATCAGTTCTTTTCATAAAAACAATATCAATAGATTCTGCATATTTTTTAAAAGTTGGAAATATATGGCTTGATATTTATCGAGGATATGATAATGCAAAAAAACTAGCATATGAAATATTAGATAAAGTTAATGGAGGGAAGGATTTTAACATTTATTGTGTATTGTATTCTGATGACAGAA
>JBDRPR010000105.1:0-3070 GCA_043826845.1 Bacteroidota bacterium | reverse complement strand
TTTACACGGGACTATAAAAAAGGATTTACAATATTTAAAATCTGAAAATATTATTGAATCTATAGGACAAAGAAAAGGGACTGTATATGTATTAAAAATCGATAAACAACACAGGCTCTAAATAAGCTTCCCTACCTGATCGGGGCAAGCTCTGTGGTCGAGGGACGAGACCTGTATGCTTCCCATTTTTATGTCCATTTAAAAGTCGGGTTTCATTTTATTTACACATAAGCCTATACCCTTAAATTATTTTATAAATTTAAGGTTTTATCCTGATTGTTTAATTTCATTAAGTACCTGTCTGTTTTTATTATCTCCTGAAAACAAACAGATGAATTCAATAGAGCGATACAGGCACCACATAAACAGACTCTAATGAAAATCAATATAGCACTTGTTACCTTATTGTGTTATATGATACAGAAGATTTATTGGGACATTATAAATCAGCCTTTTTGATTTTATGATTTTCATTTAATATTTATTACAGGAAAGATTGATTTATTCTGTCTATTTTTACCTGACATTGTGTAACATGCGAAAAGAATTTATACCTTTACATGCAATTAAGACGCAGAATGCATGATGAAGTTTTTTTCAGATAGCAAAAAAAATAATGAGTACACAAAAAGTGCTATATATGAAAGGTATGGGAAAAAACTATACGGATATGCAGTGACAAAGTGGAATCTTAATGAAGATGATGCATGGGATATTATTTATAAAACTATTGATAAAACCGTTGAGACAATTAACAGGTACTCGTTTGAAACAGAAAAAAAATTCGGCAGTTTTATCTTTAAAATATTTATTAATTATTTACGCAATCACTACCGGGATAAAATGAGCAAACTGCCTGATACCATTTTGTTTGACGAAAACAAGCAATTTTCTGATCAGCCTGTTGACGAATCAAAAGAAGAAGATGTCCCGGGAATCTATATGAAAATATTGGAGGAAGAACTGGAAATGCTCGAAGACTGGCAACGTATTTTATTGCTGATGCGTGCACAAAATTACAGTTACAGGGAAATTGCAGAATATGTCAGTAAACCTGAAGAACAACTCAAAGTTTACCATATGAGATGTCTGAAAAAAATTACAGAACAGTTAAACTCAAGAATTAATAATCAGGAATAGTGGCCAAAGAAAAAGAAAATATGGATCCTGAAAAGCTGAATGAATTGCTCAAACAATCATTTCTTAATAATCAGGATAAAATACCGGATGACTGCTCAGATTTTGTATTCAGCCGTGATTACAATTTTAAAATAGATCGCAGTAAGGAACAGAACTTTCTGAAAAAGATTTCAGGAACTGGAACTTCCGGAAGCAACCTTTTATATGTGCTGCTTTCATTTACCGGAGTATTGATCATTGGCTCTGTTATCTTTTTTGCTTTTTTTTACGATAAGCATAACACTGGTTTATCTGAAGAGGTGCCTGCTGTTAAAGATACTGTCGTTTCTCCCGAAATGGGTGTTTTCCAGACCGGAAATCTTAAGGGTTTAAAAAATTATGAGGAAATCAGCCTGGAAGAAAAGAAACACCTTAATGAACTGAATCCGATGATGAATAAGGAATTGCAGTTTATTATACAATCAATTGATACGGTTTCTCCCGCATCACAGAAACAGATTGTTTCAGAGAAATACGGAATTAAGGATAAAATAGCACTCAATGAAAAAATGATCGGCCGTTTTAAAATGATTAAAAAGATGATGATTGAAAAACTGATCAGCCGTGACAAAAAATTATATGCTGAGGTCTATCAGGGGAGTGTCAGCTACCTAAGTGAAGACAGGGATGTAGATGCATTTTATATTCGTACCTGTTTGATAACCAATCTTGAATACAAAACATTTTTAGTTGATCTTCTGATTCAGGGAAAGAATGAGGAATATGAGAAGGCAAAAGTAAACAGTGAGATATGGAAAAACTACAATATGCCATATATGGCTGAGAATTATTTTACAGGGACTGAATACAATGACTATCCTGTTGTAAATATTTCGTACGAAGGAGCCATTATGTTTTGCAACTGGCTTGAAGAAGAGTCAATGATTTATGCAGAAAAAACCGGGCAAAAATTAAAGTCTTTTAATGTCAGACTACCTTATGATCTTGAATGGATTCATATAATAATGTACGGCTATGCCAGAATACCTGACTACGACGGTTACCACACCATTTTTGATATCAATGAGGGATATGTTGACAAATTGCTGGTTAAAAGATTGAATTCCCTGAAAAAGACAAATAAATCCGGTGATCCTGTATATGAATTATTTGCAGTAAACAGGTTCAGAATGAATGAAACACAGGTGCTGGATATCTATAATCAGGGGTTTAAAATACATGAAACTTTACCTTCTGATACCATTTATCCGAAAAGAATGAGGGATTTTGGGAAAATAGGCTATGTAAGTGAGATGATTATTGAGAAGCAAAATGAGAATTTTAAGGTCAGTGGTTTTTGCTGGAAAGACAAAGAAGAATTTCTGGAGATGATGACTTCATTTGCATCGGCAAAAGCTTCGCCCTTTGTTGGAATGAGGATTGTGGTTTCATATGAAAATGCCCCGGTTTATAAAAATCCGTTCTTTTAATGGCTGATTGTTTTTCCGGATTTTCCACTGTTTGTGCACGTCCAATGTCATTAAGTTAAGCCGTATGTACTAGAATATGAACTGTTCCCGATCTTCAACTAAGGTAAATTGTGTGCAAAAATATTCAACCCTTTCAGGGTTTTATCAATTATTTTCATCAGAACCACCAGTTTCGCTAGTGGTTATTAATATTTTATCCCTTCGGGATAATCTGATATTCTGCATATTAAATCCTTAACTTAATGACATTGTGTGCGCGTCTCCGGACGCGTGCAACAGAGAATACATTGGTAAAAACTCAATAATAAAAATGCAGCCTCGCCGTCAGGCACAATTCATGACTTGTGACAATTAGTGCGGTAATAGAATGTAAATCTATATCTGTAAAAGCAACTTAACAATTTTTTCTTTACTTTTTCTCAAAAAAGTAACAAAAAGTTTCGGAATCATTAAGTAATTGG
>JBDRPR010000104.1:0-8746 GCA_043826845.1 Bacteroidota bacterium | reverse complement strand
GAATTCCCTGCTTTTAGCTGAGAGCGTGGAACGGCAAAGCCCTCATGAGCTGAAAGCGAATAACCGTTATTTGTTCTTGCCCCGCATAGCTATCGGGGTTTTTGTTTCCTTTTTTGTCAAGTAAAAAGGAAAAGCCTGCCCGGCTTGAGGGCAAAAGAATAATATTTGCAATTCCATAATTTATTGCGTATCTCTTAGGTCGAACTCACGTTAAAATAAATTATTAACATATGATAAGACATTTGAAAACACCAAAATAAAATTTTAGTTTTCACATATATGTCTGTTGTCTTCGCTTTTATGTTGCTCGTGTTGTGAACAGTTCACCCCACTGTCATTTATTTCACCATTTACATACTGTTTAACAACTTCAGCAGCATTTCCTGAACAACCACGGATTACTTTTATTCCTGAATTGTTAAGGACATTAATAGCTCCGCCACCAATGCCTCCGGCAAGCATAACTGTAACACCCTGCCCTGCCAGAACACCTGCAATGTTCGATTTGCAACCACAACCTTCTACAGATTTTATGGTTTGCACATCGGTTATATCGTTTTTATCAGAAACAGTGTAAATACCATAATATTCACAATGACCAAAATGTTCGTCAATTTGGTTACTACCAGTAACCGGAACAGCAATTTTCATTTTTATATCCTCCGTATTAATTATTGTTGTTATATATTAGATATTTTTTGTTCATATAGTTATATACAAGCATACAAGCACACTGGCTATCACCAAGCCCATTTTTTTTTATTCAATTTATCCTTATTGCATTTGTCTGGACTTTTGCTCTTACATTATTTATATGTGGTATAATATTATGTTTTCTTGAGATATTATTTTATTCCAAATGGAATTTTCAAAGATACACTAATGTTTCTTCCTTGATTGTAATAATTATCAGACTTTAATGTTGATAGATGATCAAAATATTGTGTATCAATGATATTGTTTGCTGATACGCTAAAATTCAAAGTTTGTTGAGATACAATAATATTTGCATTAAGACTCAGATTTATAACAGAATATCCTTCTGTAGCGGTTTCGTATTGAGATGGATTGCTTTGTTTCAATGCCGTAAGAACTGATATTTTTATATATGGATGTTTCAAAAAGCCGATTTTTTTCCTTTCAGCTCTTATTTCGTAACGGAACTTTTGGGCGGGGATAAAAGGTAGATAATTCCCGTTTTCCTGCTCTCCTATAACATATGAATAAGTCCCTTGTATATGTATCCATGGTGATGATTTAGGGTGAAAATGGATACCTGCTTCACCTCCATATAATATTGCATTGGTTTGTGCAAAGCGATAAATTACAACTCCTGTTGATGAAGTATCTGTTGTTGGTGATATAAAAATATAATCATTAATTTGATTATTAAATCCTGCTAAATCAAAAGAAAGAAATTCTCCATGATAATGCATGCTTAAATCAGTTTCAAAAGCATTTTCAGGTGATAGATTTTCATTTCCAATCTCATATCTGTTACCATGCATTCCATTCGAAGTCAATTCTGAGAGGTTGGGGACACGATATGCTTTAGCAAAATTGGTTCTGAACATTATTTTATCATTAGGACTATACGTAGCACCAATCGATCCGTTAGCATTCGAAAAATCTTTAGTTATAGGAGCATAATAACTGCTTGTCCCTTCTGTTCCCAATGCAAAAGTTTTAGTATTAAACATATCATAACGCAAACCACCTTGTAATTTTAGTTTTCTAAAAAGAATAATTTGAGCCAGACCCAAAGCCCCAATGTTATTAATATTTGCATCAGGCAAAAACTGCGATGCACGACTATTCAGGTTTCGATTTGTTTGTGACATGCCCTGTAAACCAACGATATATTCAGTTTTTTCGTTGGAAGGCAAATACAGTTTTGATTCATAAGTAAGTGTATTCAGATTCATTTCAACAAATGGGACATCAAGCGTTGTTTGAAGTTTTCTTAAAGAATTTTGATAAGCTGTATTAATCATCCATTTAAATTTTCCTAGATAAAGCCTGTTTTGAGATGAAAGCAATTGATAATCCAAATCCTGATACCAAGAGTTATTTATTCTACCTTGTCTGGCAATTAATGGTATTACCGAAGGAACAGTCATTCCCAATTCTTGTTTAAAGTAGTCATAGAAAATTTTAAATGTGCCAATTTTACCAGTATAACCGGTATTGGCAATAAATGTGATCTCGTTGAATCGTGAATTAGGTACAAAATCACCTCCACCTTGTAGATAATCAGCATGGGTTTTATGACCGAAACGCATACTACCAAAAAGCCTTTTAGAAGATACTTTAATCCCAATGCTATTATTTATCCCTAGTGTATTAGAATGCAGTTCTGTACGATAATCGCCAATAATTTTACCTGTTGATGCCGGTTTTTCTTTTATAAAATTAATCACTCCACCAACGGCATCAGAACCATATAAAAGAGAAGCGGGACCCTTAATAATTTCCACTCTTTCCACATCGTTGTCATCAAGACCTAATGGGTGATTTTCACTGAATTGATAGTTTTCAATACGAACTCCATTATTCATTACTAAAATATTGTTCATAGAAAGTCCGCGAATTACAGGTTTGGACACCCCTTGTCCTTTGGTTATCATGTCAATACCTGGCACTCTGGTTAAAGATTCCATGAAATTAGGCGTTCCCGAATTTAAAATGTCTTTGTTTTTCAGCACATCAATTTTTACAGTATTTTCGTGCTGCGAACTTATGTAACCACCCGTAATTACTACTTCTTGTGATTCAATAACTGCAATGGATAGAGTAGCATTCAACAAATTTTCACCATGCAAAATTTCAATTGTTTGAATTTTATTGATATAACCTATAAATGAAAATTGAATTTTTATTTTACCGGTTGGTAAATTTTCGATTAAATATTCTCCTGATTGATTTGTAGTTGTTCCTTTGTTGAGTTCAGGTAAAAAAACAGTTGCTCCTGTCAAAAGATTATTATTTTGGTCTGTTACCTTTCCTATAATAAAATTTTGAGCAATAAGAAATTGATGAAAAATCAGAATCATGAAAAATATATAAACATTCTTCATCTAATAAGATTATAAAAAACGAAATGTAAAGTTAAGTAATGCACCAATAACAACTGCAGTAAACAACATTATAGACACAATTATTAATGTCTTTTTAATTCCCATCTCTTTTATCAAAGTAAAAAATGTTGCTATGCAGGGAAGGTACAATACCATAAAAACAGAAGCAATTATAAGTTGTTTAATACTTAAATCAAACGGTACAAGTAATACTATAGAAATATCTTTTCTTAAAAATCCCAGAATCATTACAGAAATTGTTTCTTTAGGAAGACCTAAAATACTTGTTATTAGATAACCGCAATGATTTGCAAGATAATTTGTTACACCTGAAACATCTAAAATCCCGATAATAAACACACCTGCGAATATTAAAGGTACAGCTTCCAAAATGAAAGCTTTTAGCCTTATCCACATTTTTTTTAGTACTCCAGGTATATATGGAATACGATAAGGTGGTATTTCAACAAACAACTCAGGAGCCTCACCTTTAATAAGCTTATTAAGAATAAAACTATTTAGCACAGCAATAATAAAAAATATTGAAAATATAAGAAAAATGTATTTAACCCCATGCGGGGCAATTATACTCATTATCATAGCACTCTGTGGCAAACATGGTGCAATCATAAGAACCAGAACTGTAGCAATTATTTTTTCTCTGGAAGTTTCTAAAATACGAGTAGAAAGTATAGCGGGGACCTTACATCCAAGTCCAAGAATAACAGGAATAGATGAATATCCGTGAAGACCTATTTTATGAAACAAAAAGTCAAATAAAACTGCCAACCGGGGTAAATATCCAATATCTTCCAGTAAACTTAATATTAAATAAAATACAAACACGTATGGTAAGACTATAACAAACGGAATATATATACCAGTAGTTAATAAACCAAATGATTCCATAATTTCAGGTGTTGATCCAAGAAGCAAGTGTTGAAAAAATTCAAATGGGAGAATTGTATTTATTACATTTACAACTGCCGGATAATAGAAATTGTTAAATAATGGTGCCAGAATATGATTGATCAGCCCCTCTCCAATAAATCTTACCGCAATAAAAGTTATAAAAAGAATAATTAAAGCAAATGGAATACCTGTCAATGGCCTTATGGAAATTCCTTCCAGTCTGTCAAGAAAAGTATGGTGTTTGTGAGTTAATTTTTGAACTTGAGTAACAATATTGCCAATCTCATTCCATTTTTCTTCTTCTACGTACTCATAGGTTTTTGACTTTGCTCCAGAAAATCTGTTTATTAATTCCTTTATACCTTCCCCTGTTAAAGCACAAGTAGGAACAATCGGTATATTTAATATTTTTTCGAATTCAGTCACATCGATATAAATCCCACAATGTTTTGTTTCATCCCAAAAATTTAGTGCAATAATAACCGGAGTGTTTTGTTTTAATAATTGTAGAGTAAGATTTAAGTTTCTTTCTAAATTTGTAGCATCAACAACATTTATTATTAAATCCCCCCCTTCGTTAAACATCTTAACTGCAACTTCTTCTGCTATTGAAGTTGGCTCAAGCGTATAAGTTCCGGGAATATCAATAATTTCAAATTTTTCTTTATCTATTGATAAATATCCTTTAGTAAAATCGACTGTTGAACCAGGGTAATTCGCTGTAATAACATTTATACCTGTCAGACGGGAAAAAATTGCACTTTTTCCAACATTTGGATTGCCTACAAGCAGTATTTTCTTCATAAAATTGTTCTTACTATATTATTTTCCGTTAATAATAGTAACATGATAATTTAACAAGTTTTATTTCTGTTTTTATGAGACTGGTTCAACAATTATTCTATCAGCCATCCCAAAACCAATAGCAATTTGAGAATTATCAACCTGTACAATTACAGGACCCCGTAAAAATTGCATATTGATTTTAGTAATTTCTTTACTAATTCTTATCCCTAATGCATCTAATCTTTTTATCATAATACCACCACCAAGAATATCAACAACCTTACATTTTTCTCCTTCTTTCAATTGAGTTAAATTCATAATAATTTTCTTTTAACATTTTTCCAAACCCTGTTTCAAATCAGCGATAATATCCTCAACATCTTCAATCCCAACTGAAAACCTTACCAAATCATCAGTTATTCCGGCAATTAGTTTATTTTCTTTACTCACTGCTGCATGAGTCATCGAGGCAGGATGTTGAATCAGAGTTTCAACTCCACCTAACGAAACAGCCAATATGGCAAGATGAACATTATCCATTAGCTTACTACCTGCTTCATACCCTCCCTTAAGTCCAAAACTCATCATGGAACCAAATCCTTTCATCTGAGTTTTTGCCAATTCATATTGCGGATGACTTTCCAGCCCCGGATATTTTATCCATGCAACTTTTGAATGCGATTGTAAAAATTCTGCAACTTTCATCGCATTTTCCTGAGCACGTTCAATTCTAATACCAAGAGTTTTTACACCCCTTAACACCATAAATGCCTGTGTGGGATCCATATTGCAGCCCATATAGATCATGCAATGGCGTATTTTCTTATATATTTCAGTATCCTTGGTTACAATTACTCCACCCACTATATCAGCGTGCCCATTTATAAATTTGGTAATAGAATGTAATACCACATCAGCACCAAAATCAAGCGGTTTTTGCAAGTATGGTGATGAAAATGTATTATCAACTACTAACAATAAATTATGCTCTTTTGCGATTTTAACACAAGAGGCAATATCAGTAATTTCCATTGTAGGATTTGCCGGTGTTTCGATGTATAAAACTTTAGTATTTGATTTAATAGCAGCTTCTATATTATTAATATTTGAAGTATTGACAAAGCTGGCTTCAACATTAAATCTCGAAAAATCTTGTTCAAGTACTCCCCGTACAGGACCATATACTGCATCTGAGCTAATAATATGATCTCCTGCTCCTAATAATGCCATGTAAACACTTGTGATAGCACCCATGCCAGAACTTGTTGCAATTCCATCAAATCCATTTTCAAGTTCAGCAATATTTTTCTCAAATGCCCTAATGGTCGGATTCCCTATTCGGGTATAAATATACCCGTCGTTTTTGCCTGAAAAACAATCGGCTCCGTGCTGAGCGTTTTTAAACCTAAACGTTGATGTTTGATATATAGGTACCGTAGCACTTCCGAATTCATCATCGAATGCTCCTGCATGAATTAATTTTGTGTTAAAACCTGAATTTTTAGTATTCATTTGAATTGAATTTTAGTTATTAATATTTAAATTTAAAAATGTGAGTCATTACGCGTTTTTTCCTGTCAGATTTAAATTTATTAACTCACTTTCACTATATATATGGCAATTTGTACATTTAACATGATTTTTGATACCCTGAATTAATCTATGACATTTTTTACATCTGTACCATTCATTATCAAGTTGATAATTACCTCCTTCAATTTCTATAGCTTTTCCCTCAATAAATGCCTTTGCAATAATTTTTAATGCTTTATTATAAATACGTGTTAATGTTGGTCTTGATATATTCATTTGTTCTGCTGCCTTATCCTGTTGCAACATATCATAATTAACCAGTCTTATACTTTCATACTCTTCGAATTTTAATCTGATGGTTTCTTCCTTACAAAAATGAATACCATAAGGTTTGAACCCTATCATTTGTGGCGGATTACAAATTTTTCTGTTTTTTTGCGGTCTGGCCATTATTCATTAATTATTTGGAAATTCAGAAAAAAAATCATGCAAAGATAATGAACCTGCGTTCATAATAAAATATGTTTGCACTTATAGGGAAAAAATATATTATAAAATATTTGTAAGTATTTACAAGATTAAAACGAATATTTGACAAATGCTGCTAATAGAGACAGTTTCATTAAACTATTATTGATTCTGTATCGGTTTAAAATATAGATTTTTATACTATCCAAATATTTTATTTACAATATTGCTGTTTCATTTCAGCATTTATTACTATTTTTGCACAAATGATTAAGCAAAATGGAAAATCTTAAAATTAAATCTGATCAACTCCTGACCACTGTATCAATGAAATTTGTTCGCTATCTTTCTGTGCAAGTTGATTGGAAATGGAGGTTTAACGGAATACTTGGAGCCAGAGGTACTGGCAAAACAACACTTATACTACAACAATTAAAGCAAAATCACGGAACTGTAAAAGAAGCAATTTATGTCTCACTCGATGATTTATATTTTACTGGAAATTCCCTGATTGAATTCGTTCAACAATTCAGAAACAAAGGAGGGCGGTATCTGTATATAGACGAGGTTCATAAATACAAAAACTGGGCATTGGAACTGAAAAATATTTATGACACCTATCCCGATTTGTTTATTGTTTTTACAGGCTCCTCCATCATTGATATACTGAAACAAAACGTTGATCTCAGCAGGCGTGCTGTAATATATTATCTTCAAGGATTTTCGTTCAGGGAATATCTTTCTTTTACTCTGACTGATATTATTAAAGCGGTTTCAATTAATGATATTATTAGCAAACATACAATAATAGCTTCAGAAATTATAGAAAAAATAAATCCATTAAATTATTTTGACGATTACCTGAAATATGGCTATTACCCTTATTTCATCGAAAGTAAAAAGATTTATTTCAGAAGATTGGAGCAAACCATGAATCAGGTACTCGAAAGTGATTTGAATTTCTTAGAAGGATTTGATACCAAGAACACTCCAAAAATTAAACAATTGCTTTATATTCTATCAATGAATGTTCCTTTCAAACCAAATATTGTAAAACTGAGCGAAAAAACAGGAATCCATAGAAATACTCTGGTTACATATATTCATTATCTTGAAAAAGCACAAATAATTAATGCTGTATATCCGTCGGGAATAAGTACCAGTATTTTACAAAAGCCGGAGAAAATATATTTGAATAATACCAATCTTTCATTTATGCTTGCAGAAAACGTACCGGACAAAGGCAATTTAAGAGAAACATTTTTTTTGAACCAGTTAAAAACAAGTCATGTTGTTAAAATTCCGAAATCAGGTGATTTTGAAATTAACGGAGCATTCATTTTTGAAATTGGCGGTAAAAACAAAACATTTGAACAAATAAAAAATGAGAAAAACGCATTCATTGTTTCAGATGATATATTATCAGGTGCATATAATAAAATACCATTATGGCTTTTTGGGTTTCTTTATTAGATATATGTCTTCAAACGGTTAATCTTCCAAATAAAAGCGACTTAATAAAGATATAAAAAGAAAAAAAGAGAAGACTGCTCCACCCTTTATTATTTCATGTTTATTATACTGCAAAACGGGATAAACTTGTACACTTTGATTTTAAATATTTTTTTGCCACTAAGACACTAAGAAACACAAAGAATTTCTTGGTGACTTAGTGCCTTTGTGGCTATCATAGAATGTACAGTTCTACCCCTTTTTATGTATACATTCTAAATTGAAAATTCTACATTCTACATTTTACTTCTAATATAGTAACCCCGAACAGTAGTAGTTATTTTTCATATAGGATGGATAGCTGCTATAAATATAATTTGTAACTATTCAGCTTGAACAAAATGTTGATGAATTTAAAAAATATATTTGATTTAAATAGTCGGCAGTCCTCAGTCAGCAGTCGGCAATAATGTAAATAATAAAAATAAAATTAAATCACAATGGCAACTGGATTTAGA
>JBDRPR010000103.1:0-4075 GCA_043826845.1 Bacteroidota bacterium | reverse complement strand
TTTATAATAATTTTTATCATTTAGATTTATACAAACTAAAAACAACTCGTCCGTTTCTTCATTACCCCACTTTCCAATCATCCACAATTTATCTTCTTTTCTCTTAATTTTAAAGACTTTAAAACCTTCGAGTCTGTCATTTTTAATTCTCTTGATTTTATTATTTTGAAAAGAATAAAGCCCATTATTTGTTCCAAATACAATCTTATTATTTGCTAATTTACAAGCAGAATAAACCTGAAGCGATTTATCTATTTCGATTTTATCCACTTTGTCGTTGTGATAAATATAAATTGAATTATTTAGTCCAATGAAAAGTTGATGTTGATTGGTTTCTATCAAAAATGAATTCCAGTTTCTGTCTTGAAAAATATTTGTTTCTTCTATCTTCCCGAAATCGTATTGTAGTTTCTCAGAATAAAATTCTCCATCCCTAAATTGCACTTTTTTTACTCCTTTATCTGAAGACACCCATATTTGCCCGTCTAATGACTTTTCAAGTGCAAGAATGTTTTCCTTTATTTGGTCGTCAAGTACTCCATAAACAGAGTCTCCATCAAATACATTTAATCCTACAGAAGTTCCAATCCAGATATTATTGAAATTATCTTCTGCCAAACACAATAACCTGGGAAAATTCAATCCATTTTTTGTGGTATAGCTCTTAAATTCTACTCCGTTAAATTTGCATAATCCTCCTCCTGTTGCAATCCATATATTACCTCGGCTATCCTGTATGATGTCATTAACAAAAGCATGCAACAGTCCGTCTTGAACAATGTAATGCTTAATGTTGTAATTCTGTGTGAATGAACTCAAAGAAATCAACATTAATAAAATGATATTTATTCTTTTTATTACCAATTAAAAATATAATAACTCACAAAACAGTTATATTACAATTATTTAATAAAGGTTACATTTTAAAAACTAATTTAATATAATATGATTTCCACTTCTACATCTATTCAAGTCTGTTTGTCAAAAATAAATTACCGCTATAAAGAGTCTATATTTTTTCATCAATCTTCTTTATCTGTTCAATATTTGGCAATTAAAATTAGTTAATACGCCAATGATATGAGATCATATCAGCAAAAAATTTTACAGTAAAGATATAATTTTAAGGGAGGGTTTTAAAAAAAATTAAACTCAAGGAAATGATACTTCATTTTCATGGAAAAAAGCCTGTATTATATTGACCACGTTTTACCATCTTATACCAAAATGAAACATCCATAACAATTGAGCTTAATACAAACGAAGTGAAGTATTATAAGCTACTTGATAGCCAGTCGGTATAGTCTAATCTGATTCTGGTATAATGCCAATGGAAAAATCTGTTTAGTCCAATTGATACCGACTGGCTAACAAGATAATTAAAACAACTCGCTTCGCTTTTGTTATAAAACTTTTTAGCCGTCGGCATTAACCAAACCAGCCAAAAGATTTCATTTTATTCATCTTGTTGGCAGTTTGGTAATAGTGGGCGAAATCCGATAGCTATCGGATTGGATGCTATTACAGATGTCCAATTGGTATTATTTACTCATACCATATTAATAGTATAATAATCTTAATGATCATCAGATCAGCTGATTTCTTTTTACCGAAACAAAAAAATATAATTTCAGGAACTATAAAACTTCTTTAAAGGTTTGTTTTATTTAAGGAAGAACAAAACTTCATTAAAATAAACAGGGATTATCCATTTCTATTAGGACAATCCCTGTTATCATTTTAACAATTTTCGAAAGGTTACTCAATCACCAATCTGAAAACTTTTGAAGATGTACCACTTTTTACTTCCATCAAATATATGCCTTTGGCATATTCAGATACATCAATAGAGTTATTTTTATTTATCAATTTTGAATTGTAAAGAACTTTTCCTGTAATATCCATTAGCGATAAATTATAATCTCCTTCAGGAATTACAATATTAACTATGCTACGAGCAGGATTAGGATATATAGAGATATTTTCATTAACTGTTTGTGATATTGATGAAACAACATCAACAGTAATCATTACAGTACATGTTACTACATTTCCTGATAAATCAGTAGCTGTCCATTCAACATATGTAATTCCTTCCGGAATTTCATCCCCAAGTAATGTAGCAGATGTATTGAAATCATTTACCAATGAAAAACTGCAATTATCACTTGCTGTCGCATCAAAACTATTATCAATAACAGTATAAGAGTTACTTGGTGACAACACTTCAATTACTGTATCACTAATGCAAATGATTTCAGGAGAAATATTATCAAGCACATTAACAACAGCGGTTGATGTACCCGTATTTCCAGATAGATCTGTTGCAACTAATGTGACAGTATTATTCCCTATATTACTACAGTCAAATGTATTAATATCGATAGAAAGTGTTACTGATGAACAATTATCAGAACTACCATTATCAACATCAGAAGGTAAAATTGTTACTGTTCCGGATGCATCAAGATAAACAGTAATATCTTGTGTTTGAACAATAGGATCCTGGTCCTCTGTTACAGTTACAATTTGAGTGGCTGTTGCAGTATTTCCTGATCCGTCAGTAACTGTCCAGGTAACTGTTGTTATTCCTAATGGGAATGTAGCAGGAGCATCATTGGTTTCAGATGCTACGGAGCAATTATCTGCAGTTACAGGAGTGCCAAGCACTACACCGGTTGCATCGCAAGAACCAATATCAGCAACAGTATTTAGATCCGCTGGTGCAGTGATCGTTGGATCCTGATCGTCTGTAATCGTTACTGTTTGAGTAGCTGTGGCAGTATTTCCTGATCCGTCAGTAACTGTCCAGGTAACTGTTGTTATTCCTAATGGGAATGCAGCAGGAGCATCATTGGTTTCAGATGCAACTGAACAGTTATCTGCTGTTACCGGAGTGCCAAGCACTATACCGGTTGCATCGCAAGAACCAATATCAGCAACAGCATTTACATCAGCAGGAGCAGTTATCGTTGGATCCTGATCCTCTGTTACTGTTACCATTTGAGTGGTTGTTGAAGTATTTCCTGATCCGTCAGTAACTGTCCATGTAACTGTTGTTATTCCTAATGGAAATGAAGCAGGAGCATCATTGGTTTCAGATGCTACTGAGCAATTATCTGCAGTTACAGGAGTGCCAAGCACTACACCGGTTGCATCGCAAGAACCAATATCAGCAACGGCATTTAGATCCGCTGGTGCAGTGATCGTTGGATCCTGATCGTCCGTAATAGTTACTGTTTGATCAGATGTGGCAGTATTCCCGAACCCATCAGTTACTGTCCATGTAACAGTTGTTATTCCTAATGAGAATGTAGCAGGAGCATTATTTGTTACAGAAGCAACTGAGCAGTCATCTGCTGTTACAGGAGTGCCAAGTGTAACACCTGAAGCATCGCAAGAACCGATATCAGCTACAGAATTTACATCAGCTGGTGCAGTTATAGTTGGAGGAGTAATATCTGAAAGACATGAAAATTTGTACGCCAGATCGCTTGAATTACCAAAAGGAACACATCCATAACCATTTATAGCAACAATATATGTTCCTGATGTGGAAGGTGTCCAAGTCAATGAAGCAGACACGCCACTACAAAAAATCCCATCATCATCATTTGATGTTTGTTCATCCCAATTAGTATTATATATATACAAATATGAATCTTCAACATTGCTGCATAAGCTAAAATCGTATGTATAATCAGTTGATGCGTCAAAATAATACCAATACAAATTTCCACTGGTATAGGTCTCGTTCTGCCAAGTATTTGTCGGAGACAATGTTCCGCCAGAACCAGTTCCGTATTCACCACTAGTACTCCAATACTTTAAATAACTGGAACTGGAAAATGGATCACATGTATAATGGCAAGCAGTAATATAATATGTTCCTCCCGTTGCACATGTCCAGCTTAATGAGGAAGCACCACCCGGATTAAATGGACCGGCATCGTCATTAGATGCTATTTCAGCATAACCTGCATTATATAAATGCAAATAAGTATCTTCCGAACTTGATCCTAAACTGAAATGATAAGTCTCGCCTGCATTAGCTGTAAAATTCCAGTATGGAATA
>JBDRPR010000102.1:0-4792 GCA_043826845.1 Bacteroidota bacterium | reverse complement strand
GAATTCCCTGCTTTTAGCTGAGAGCGTGGAACGGCAAAGCCCTCATGAGCTGAAAGCGAATAACCGTTATTTGTTCTTGCCCCGCATAGCTATCGGGGTTTTTGTTTCCTTTTTTGTCAAGTAAAAAGGAAAAGCCTGCCCTGCTTGAGGGCAAAAAAGAAAAATATTTGCAATTCCATAATTTATTGTGTATCTCTTAGGTTGAACTCACGTTAATTATTTATTTTATCGGGAAGAGGTTTACCTGACCGACTGGGCAAGGAACTTATATAAATTTTCAATATGTATATGAATATTTTAGAAAATTTATATAGGTTTGTATTAAATAATTGTTTGTTATGACAATTCATAATAGTAAAATATAGATTTATGCAGATAAAAAAGGCAGATTTTGTTAAAAGTTCTTCAAAATTAAAGGATTGCCCTCCTCCTGATCGAAATGAATATGCTTTTGTCGGAAGATCAAATGTTGGAAAATCTACCTTGATTAATATGTTATTGAGAAGAAAACGTCTGGCAAAAACCTCTTCAACTCCTGGGAAAACCCAATTAATTAATCATTTTTTAATAAATGATGAATGGTTTATGGTTGATCTCCCCGGTTATGGATATGCAAAAGCTTCAAAAAGAGATAGACTGATATGGCAGAGGTTCATTAAAAATTATTTACTAAAACGTGAAAATCTTTTATATCTGTTTTTATTAATTGATTCTCGACATAAACCAATGGCTATTGATTTTGAATTTATTAATTGGCTGGGAATTAACACAATTCCCTTTGTGCTTGTTTTTACTAAATCAGATAAGCTTAATAAAGTCCAGTTGGAAGAAAACATTAATAAATTTAAATTAAAAATGTACGAGACATGGGATGAATTACCGGAAACATTTATTACTTCATCAGTTAACGATGCTGGTCGTTTGGATATTTTAAACTTTATTGATAAGACAAACTTTACTGTTAAAAATTAGTTAATAAACAATTCTTATTATTTTGATTGAAATATTAACTTTGTGGGTAGAACAATTTATAAATGAAAAATAAGAAATACTTAATCCTATGTCAGTAAATTCACCAATAAAGATTTTTGCAGGAACTGAATCAAAGTATATTGGCAATCAAATTGCAAATGCATTCGGATCTGAATTGGGTAAGACCTCTTTATTAAAATTCAGCGACGGAGAATTTCAACCGTCATTCGATGAGACGGTTAGAGGAGCAACTGTTTTTATTATTCAATCAACATTTCCTCCATCAGATAATTTGATGGAATTGTTGTTGCTTATTGATGCTGCCAGAAGAGCATCTGCTTATAAAGTTGTCGCAGTCATTCCATATTTTGGTTTTGCCAGACAGGACAGAAAAGATAAACCAAGAGTTTCAATTGGTGCAAAAACTATTGCAAATTTGTTATGTGCAGCAGGAGTAGACAGAGTAATGACAATGGATTTGCATGCTGATCAGATTCAGGGATTTTTTGATGTTCCTGTTGATCATTTATATGCTTCTTCTATTTTTGTCCCTTATATTAAAACCCTTGATTTGAAAAACATTGCTATGGCTGCTCCTGATATGGGTGGTGCAAAACGTGCCAATGCCTATTCAAAGTATTTTAATTCATCTATGATAATTTGTCATAAATCAAGGGAAAAGGCAAATGTTGTTGGTGAAATAACAGCTATAGGAGATGTAAAAGATAAAAATGTTATTATTCTTGATGATATGATTGATACTGCAGGGACTGTGACTAAAGCTGCTGATATGCTTATGGATAAAGGAGCTATTAGCGTAAGAGCAGTCGTTTCTCATCCTGTTTTATCAGGTCCTGCTTATGATAGGATAGAAAAATCTTCAATTATTGAAGTTGTAACAACAGATTCAATTCCTTTGAGACAAAAATGCAATAAGATAAAAGTATTATCAGTTGCCCAATTATTTGCCGAAGTAATTGATAATGTATATAATTGTCGTTCTATAAGTTCAAAATTTATTATTTAAGAGTTTTCTATATTACTTTTTTTATTATATTTGCACCCCTGTTTTTTAATATTAACGTGTAATGCTGATTTTGTTTAAAAATCTGAGTAGCACATAAATTTAATACAAATGAAATCGATAGAAATTAAAGTTCAATTACGTGACTCCGTTGGGAAAAAAAGTACCAAAAATTTGAGAAAAAATGAATTCGTTCCTTGTGTGATATATGGAACTGAAGAAAATATTAACTTTTTTGGTCATGAAAACAATTTTAAGAAAATTGTACAGACTCCTTTTGTTTATATAGTTAAACTGGATTTTGGTGACAAAAAATATGATGCAATATTAAAAGATATACAATTTCATCCTGTTACTGACAGAATTATACACATAGATTTCATGAAAGTCACTGAGGATGTCCCTGTAAAAATTGCTATTCCGGTTATTCTTGAAGGACTTCCTGTTGGTGTAAAAGATGGTGGAAAATTAAGTTTGGAAAATCGAAGAATTTCAGTTAAGGGATTATTGAAAAATTTACCAGATAATCTTGTTGTTGATGTTGAAAATTTGGAATTGGGGAAAGTGGTGAAAGTTAAAGATCTTAGTTTTGAAAATTTAGAAATTACAACACCACCAAATACAGTCATTGCTTCCGTGAAACTTACAAGAGCTGCTAAAGGAATGGAAGCTGAAACCACCGAAACCGAAGAAGTAGCGGTTGAAGGAACACCTGAAAAAACTGAGGAAGTTAAACAATAATATTTGGAATTTTGAAATACTTAATTGTCGGACTCGGAAATATTGGCGATAAGTATAAAAATACACGACATAATATAGGTTTTATGATATTGGATGCTATGGCAAAAGCATCCAATATTTTTTTTGAAGATAAAAGATTGGCTTATAAAACCGAATTAAAATTTAAAGGGAAAACACTGATTCTTATTAAACCAACCACTTTCATGAATTTAAGTGGAAAATCTGTCCGATACTGGTTAAAAAAGGAAAATGTGCCTGATGATAAGTTGTTGATTATATGTGATGATATAGCTTTTCAAACAGGTCATTTAAAACTGAAACCAAAAGGAGGAGATGCCGGCCATAATGGTTTAAGGAATATTGCCGAAATACTTGGTCATCAAAATTTTGCAAGATTACGGTTTGGCATTGGAAATGATTTTTATTCAGGACAACAATCTGAATACGTATTAAGTGAATGGACTGATGAGGAAAAAAAACTGGTTGACGATAAAATATTACCTGCCATCGAAATTATCAAAAGTTTTATTTCTATAGGATTGGAAAGAACTATGAGCCTGTATAATAACAAATAATGGCAATCATGGTTGAAAATTATCTGAATTGAATATTATTTCCTGACAGAGACACAGATTGATTCGCATAAATATCCTTTCATAATAATATTATCCCAGCACATATTTATGATAATTGAATTGAAAATAATTTGAGATAAAAATTATTTTTATACTTTTGGTTTTTTCAGAATTTTAAAATACATAAGGGCTTATAAAATTTATCTGATAAAATCCTGATTAAATGAATTACTTCTTAGATTATCTGGATAAAATTATTTCTACATATAATGAATATGTGGGTGGCTACTTAGTGCTCTTTTTATTGGTTCCTACAGGTATATTTTTCACTATAAAATTTAAGTTATTGCAAATTACCAAATTAGGCCATGCTATTAAAGTGGTTCGTGGTAAGTATGATAATAAAACAGATAAAGGGGATGTCAATCATTTTAAAGCATTAACCACTGCCTTGTCGGCGACTGTCGGTACAGGGAATATTGTTGGGGTTTCACTGGCAATTTATTTGGGAGGACCAGGTGCAGTATTTTGGATGTGGGTAACTGCATTTTTTGGTATGATGTTAAAACTAGTTGAAAATACACTTGCATTAAAATTCAGGATTACAAATTCTGATGGATCTGTCTCTGGAGGGCCGATGTACTATATGGAATCACTGAAAAGTAAAATCGGGCCATTTGCAAAAATTCTTGCTGTCACTTTTGCAATTTCTGCTGTATTGTGTTCCCTTGGAACTGGGAATATGGCTCAGTCAAATTCTATCGCGGATGCTTTATATACTACTTATGACATTCCTTATTTATATACTGCTTTAGGAATAACTTCACTGGTTCTTTTAATTGTTGTAGGAGGTTTAAAGCGAATTGCTGAAGTTTCTTCTTTACTTGTACCGGTAATGGCGGTTTTATATTTTGTAGCTGCAATAACAATTATTATAATTTTTTATAAAGAAATTCCATACGGTTTCAAATTAATATTTTCCGATGCATTTACAGGGCAGGCTGCCACAGGAGGATTTGTCGGATCAACATTTATAATGACAATGATTTGGGGGATACGGCGTGGATTATTTTCAAACGAGGCAGGGCAAGGATCATCTCCAATGGCTCACGCAGCAGCAAAAACCGAATATCCCGTGAGAGAAGGATTGGTTGCTTCACTTGAACCTTTAGTTGACACATTAATAATATGTACTCTCACTGCACTTGTGATTATTATAACAGGTGCATGGACTTCAGGAATCCAGGGTGTGGGAATGTCAATTGAAGGTTTTCAGAAAGGATTAAATCCAATTGGATTAGGAAAAATAGCAGAACACATTGTGACTATTGGTTTATTATTATTTGCTTTTTCAACAATAATAAGTTGGTCTTATTATGGAACAAGGGCCGTGCAATATCTGCTTGGAGAAAAGTTCATTAAACCATATTATTATTTTTACAGTTTATTTGTTTTGCTAGGTGCTGTCGGAAGTATTGAT
>JBDRPR010000101.1:0-6041 GCA_043826845.1 Bacteroidota bacterium | reverse complement strand
TAAAGCAATCGAATTACTAACCGATAGCCATACTAAACAAACCCTGAATTATCTCGCAGCATCCAAGCAAAAATTAGGGTTATTAGTTAATTTTGGTCAAGACAGTTTAGAGTATAAAAGAATCATACTATGATAATTCGTGTAAATTCGTGCAATTCGTGTCAAAAATAATAATTTGCGTAACATCAGTTAATAAGCTTTAAAATTTCTTTTAAAAAAGATTTATTTCATGTGTTTATTTTTTTATTTTTTAAATTATTGTCACATGGAATGCCCTAATAATCATATCGGTTTGTGATAAATTTTTATCATGGGCATTTCATACATTATCTTCTGCAAACCATTCTGCAAAGGAAGATTCTGTTTCGTGTAATCTCAGACTGTGAAGTTTTATATTTGAAGGTAATTTTTTCATAATTTTTTCAGCAAAATCTACAACCATATTTTCACTGGTGGGTTGATAATCTGTATATAAAATTCGACTAAACATATTATCTGCAGGTATTATTAAGTTGGAATTTATTTTATTATTTAGAATAAGTGTATGATCAAAAACATCAACAATTTCTTTTTTCACAATTTTTTTTAAATCGCCAAAATCCATAAGCATTCCATTTTTCGGATTATCAGAGTTGCATAATACTATGCCGGAGACGCATACATACAACTTATATGAGTGCCCGTGAATATGTTTGCAAAGACCGTCATAATTGAATAAAGCATGAGCTGCTTCGAAATTAAATATTTTTGAAATTCTAATTTTTGTCATCAAGATTTTGTATTTTATTTAAATAAAAGTAATTTAGCGGAATTAATCAGCAACAAAGTTATGAAGATTCAATCTTATTTTATCGCAGCCGGATTGTTTTTTTTAATATTTAGTACAGCATATAGTATAAATACTGATGATACTGCCGATTCATTAAAAAAACATTCTCCGGGACTCCTGTTCGGAAATATTTATACAGGTTTTTATTATGGAATAAATGAAAATATGATCCCAAAATCAGCATTCGATTTTACAACGGGAATTCTTGGTTACTGCAGATCAATATCTGATAATGTTAAAGGGACCATAATATATGACGTTACAAGAACAACGAATTTCAACTATGCCGATACAAGTGGAATCTCAAATTATTTTGAAGGAAGCAAATACACAGCTTATTTAAAAATGGCTCAAATTGACTGGAGAATTAATAAAAGAATAGAATTTAATGTTGGGCAACTACTCAACGAACAATATCTGACCGTACAGGACAAATTTTGGGGATACAGATATATTGCCTTTACTCAACAGGAAATTAACAGAATGGGTATGCCTGCAGACTTTGGTGTAAGAGTAAAAGCATATTTTCTTAAAGAAAAACTTCAATTTAGTCTGACAGCTTGTAACGGAGAAGGACCATTCAGATATCAGGATAGTAAAAGCAAATTTCTTGTTTCAGGAAATCTGGAATACCGGCCAAATGATAAATGGATTCTTAAAGTATATGGAGATTTTCAAAAGCCTCAGGATCATACTCTGATCGAGAGATTTGTTTTCAGTGGATTTTTAGGATACAAGGTTGATAAACTTAAAATTGGTGCTGAATTTAATGAAGTCATTAACGAAAAATATATTGAATATTCCCATGACATTGGAATATCATTTTATGCTGCGTATTCGCTGAGCGAAAAAATTGATGTACTTGGCAGATATGATTATATAGACAAAGAATCAGAATTGCCTATCGGATATTACGGTCAGTTTATTGTCGGTGGAATTCAATACCAACCTGTAAAAAATTTCGTGACCTCATTAAACATAAAACATAACGAGTTTTATAATTACTACCTGATATGTGCAAATTTTGGAATAAAGTTCTAATGTTTGGCACACTTCTTTATACATTCAACAAGATTTGAAAGATTTTCATGCTTAAGATAATAACATGTATTTTTCCCTTGCCGTTTTGCACCTAAAACACCCTTGTCTTTCAAAATACTAAGATGATGTGATGCTGTGGATTGTTCAATTTCAAGAAATTGATGAATTTGGGTTACCGTTAGTATTTTTCCATCTTCCAGACAGTTAATAATTGACAACCTGATTGGATGAGCAATTGCCTTAAGCACATTAATGGCTTTATCAAGTTCTTCCTGAGTAAGTTCAAATTTAAGTAAAGACATATTAAATGACATTTATTATATATCCAAATATATAGATATTTGTCTGTATTCTCAAATGATTTTTATCATATCATACCAAGTTGCTTTCGAATCTCTCATCTTAATGACAGACAGGTGTCGGAATGGAAACGAAAATTAGCCGTGTTAATAAGTTTTTTTACAATAGCAAAATAGTTTATTTTGTTTTTGCGGTAAGGTTGGCAGGTTAAACTTTCTTTACCATAATAAAAAAAAAGAAACCTGCAGCAATGTTTTGAACAAGTAGCATGATTCTGTCAGTACAGAACTCCTTCCTTTTCCATCCTTTAGGATGAGAGGTAAAGAAAAGGAAGGAGACAAATTCTCTCCGTACTGGCTAAAAAACTCAATAAAGAGGATTTAAATGCTATCCTGCATCTGGTGCGTAGAATGGGGGAAAGGTAAAAGAAATTAAAAGTACTATATTTCTGTACCACACTGAAATCGTGAGGTAGCAGAGGAGATTGAGGAAAAATGAGTTATAAGAGTTTAATTTCAGATTCCCGCTTTTGAGGGAATGAAGTCTTCAAAAACTGAATGATGCTGCAATTGCTGCATTCCGAATATATTTTAGCTCTGAATAATTTTAGGAAAATCTGGAATAAAAGGGAACTATTCCACGTAGTGGATTTGTCAGATATAAAACCACAATAAAACTTAATTATCTAAGTGGGAGCAAGGTGGCTTAAAGCAGTTGGGCGTCAAGGGGTTCAAGATAATAATTTCAATTCCCTTCATTACCCTTTTAAATCATACAGGGTCTTTGAAATTTTAGTTTCACGAATAAAATTGTCTTCGGATGAAATTATTTATTAATTTTGAACTGACAAATTCGACTATGTCTTCATTTGACGCAATAAAAACTCCGGTAAATAAAGAACTTCAAAATTTTGAATTGTTTTTCAGAAATTCGATGAAAAGTAAGGCTCCCTTGTTGAATATTATCACAAGCTATATTGTACGTCGCAAAGGAAAGCAAATGAGACCAATGTTTGTTTTTTTAACAGCAAAAATGCTTGGAGAAATTAACCAGTCAACATATACAGCAGCTTCTCTAATAGAATTAATGCACACAGCCACACTTGTTCATGATGATGTTGTTGATGATTCTCATATGCGAAGAGGTTTTTTTTCTATTAATGCTTTGTGGAAAAATAAAATAGCAGTTTTAGTAGGAGATTATTTATTATCAAAAGGGTTGTTATTGGCAGTTGAAAACAAGGAATATGACTTGCTCGAAATTGTTTCAGTTGCAGTCAGAGAAATGGCTGAAGGTGAATTATTGCAAATAGAAAAAGCACGAAAATTGGATATTTCAGAAGAAATTTATTATGAAATCATTAGAAAAAAAACAGCCGTTCTCTTAGCTTCCTGTACATCAATTGCTGCTAAATCAATAAAGGCAGATGAAGAAACAATTAATAAATTATGGAATTTCGGGGAAAATGTCGGAATGGCATTTCAGATAAAAGATGATATTTTTGATTTTGATCTGAACAATAAAACCGGTAAACCATCAGGAAACGATATCAAAGAAAAAAAAATGACTTTGCCCCTCATTTATGCACTAAATCAAGCAACAGTTTCTGAAAAAGGGAAAATTATTCGATTGATAAAAAACAACAAGCTGGAGAAAAAGAATGTTGAAAGGATTATTGATTTTGTCAAAACACATGGAGGTATTGACTATTCAGAAATCAAAATGAATCAATATATTAATCAGGCAAATGTTATTCTTGATGATTTCCCTGAAAATGATGCAAAAAATGCACTAAAAAAATTGGTGGACTATTCTGTTCAAAGGAAAAAATGAGTCTATTTACCAGAAAGCCAAAGTGAAGGATTGAGTTTTGTTGTTCCTTTCCAAATCTGAAGGTCTAGAGTTGTTGTATTATCTCCTTCATTATCAGTATATATTAACCCTATGTCTTCTTTAGCTTTTATTTTTTGCCCTGAAGCTACATAAACTTCTTTGAGGTTTGAATATACTGAAAGATACTCTCCATGCCTGATTATGACTGTTTTATGTCTGCCAGGGATAGTAATTATTTGACGGACAACACCCCCAAAAATAGATCGGGCAATTGAACCTTCTGATGTTGCAATAGTAATCCCATCGTTAAATGTTTTTATCCCTTTTAGTTTGGGATGTTCATGTTCGCCGAACGTTTCAATAATGAGTCCTTTTTCAGTAGGCCAGGGCAGTCTTCCTTTATTTGTGCCAAACTGGTCTGAAATAAGTTTTTCCTCAGGAGTAAGTTTATAGGTTCCAGTGCCACCTGATGATGCTTTAGCCTCTTTTTCAATCAAATCTTTAATGCTTTTTTCCAATTGCTGTGCTGATTTCCTTTTTTCTGCAAGTTGTTTTTTAAGATCCTGTTCTTTTTCCTTCAAATTTACAAGGACTTTTGTTTGCTGATTTTTTTCAACAGATAAAGTAATCGTTTCTTCCTGTTGATTTTTTATTAATTTTTGTTTCTCATTTTTTTGTTTTTCAAGAACTGCCAGTTTATTCTCAATCGATTTTTGAATTGATTTTATGGCTTCAGCTTGTCTTTGTCTGTACTCAGTATATTGTTGCAGATATTTCAATCTTTTATATGCCTGATTAAAATCGTTTGATGATAGAATATACATCCACCGATTATATGAATTACGATTTTTATAAGCAAAATATATCATTTTGGCATATTCATTCTTTAGATCTTTTAGATCTTTTTCCATGCTTGAAATAAGATCAGAATTTTCATTTATTTTTTTATTTATTAGTTCAATTTCCAGATTGATATTGTTAATTAGCTCTTTACGCATCGTTATTTTCTGGTCTAATAACTTTAGATGTTGTATTGAATTTTGTTGATTTTTCTGAGTTTCTTTTATTAATTTATTTGTATAGGCAATTTCTTCCTGTGTTTTTTTCTTTTTTTCTTCTAATTCTTTTCTGGTTTGTCCACAAACATAGTTCGATAAAAGTAAAAATATTGAACAAATCAGTATTTGAGAAAGTATTATTTTTCTTATTGCGATCACAATTATTTTATTTTTTCAAAATTTTCAGGAATATTTGAAGGAAAACTGATCTCCTTTTCAGTTGTAATTTTAGTATATTTTATTGAAAGATTGAATAAATCACTGTCATTTTCAAGAATGAAGTCAATTTTTTCGGGAAAAACCTTATTTTCGAACAGCATGAAATCGCTATAAAAAATATTTAATTTTCTGTCTAAATTATATTCATGAATAAATATCTGATTTACTTTAAAACTGTCGGGCTCTATATATATATCCTGAATTATTAAATCATCATCTTGCTCTTTTTTAATCAATCGTTTAATTTTCCTGTCTTTTATTGACTTCAGGCAATACATATTTGAGTCTATTCTGTCTTTATATCCTCCTTTTTTCATATCTTCGATATCATCCCAATCGGGATATGTAAATAATTCATCGTTAATTAATGATTGAATTTGTGAATAGTTTAATTCGATTTTAAACAGACGATCCAGAAATGAATAGTCTCCCTCATAGTATTCATCATAAATTCTGTTAATAAAAATAACAGAATCAGGCGTTAAAATAACTCTCGCCACAGGTACATTTGTTGAATGGCTGATATTCATCCAGATAATGCTATCTCTGCATTGTCTGATCTGTCCTTTTAATGAGTACTTTGCTTCCTGAAAATGTACTTTGGCAGTAAATTTCAATTGGAGATATTTGTAATCCAAATACCCTTCTTCGACATTGGATTGTATTTTTTTTAAAGATAATTGTTTGGGTTTTCTATCCTTTTCAGATTTTTGCAATACATATTTTTTTGGATGACACGACAAAAGAAGGAACAATCCTGC
>JBDRPR010000100.1:0-6122 GCA_043826845.1 Bacteroidota bacterium | reverse complement strand
TTTCTTTCACATCAATCTCAGTCAGAACACCAAATCCTTCTTTTTTCAATTCGGTTGTCACTTGTTCAACAGCTTCATCGAAGTCTTTCCCTTTTAAAATTTTGTTAAAATAGTAGCTCATAATTTATTTTTTTAAAGATGAATAACAGCAATCTGTTGAATCAAATGCAGATTCAGAATGGTTGCATAAACTTCATCGTCTCCAGATGTTAAACTGAAATGGAATTAAAATACAAAAGTATTAAATTGAGTTATAAATTGTCTGAAAATTAGCCAGAGATTGCAAAATAATTTTTATTCAAATTATTCAAAAGGGTTTTCAGGCAAACTAACCTTATTTTTAACATACTTGTATGGATTAGAGTTAGTATCAAGGTAATATCTTACAGACTTTCCTGTTACAGTATTCCATACCAGAATAACAAAAGTGCCATCACCATAAATAGCCGGCGCCATCATAATTTCTCCTGCGACAGCAGTGTTTGCAGTTGCATTTTGTATAGTTGGTTTTGCATCGGTGGCATAACCTTTTGTTATACTCCCAATTGAAAAACACAACAAGCTTACGGTCAATAATACACCACATATTGCTATACTTACTACTGCAATTCTTTTACTAACTAAATCTAAGTTTTTCATATTTATTTGTTTTAATTTTTCCTACTCATAAGGCTTTTCAGTTTCGCCCCCGGAGTTTAACCTGTCCGGAGCAGGCCCGTTTGATAAGTGGTCTCTGATCTCCACTTTTTTGTTATTTTAATATTATACTATATATTCCAGTCATTTTAATTTAAATACTCCCCATCTTTTGACAACTTTTTCACAAATATAAGTTAGATTTTCATTTATTTAATCCTAAACTATGAAGAGTCAATTTGTGAGACTGTTGTTTCTCTTTGGTTGCTGTTGACATTGTTGCTGAACTGTCCGCAACTTGACAGAATTACTGGCACTAAAAGGATTGTCATTAGTTTTTTCATTTTCTATATCAATAAAAATTTATTGAAAAATCCATAAAAATTAAATATCATTTTTATCTGAATTTTGATATTTCGAATTTCAATTGAATATACAATTTATCCTAAATTATACTTTTATTCCTATTACCAACACATCATCAATTTGGTTATGACTGCCTTTCCATTCTTCAAAAGTTGTATCGAGAATTACTTCCTGTTCTTTCATGGATTTATCTTTTATGCTCAATATAAGTTCTTTAAACTTCGAATATTTAAATTTTTTACCTGATTTACCTCCAAACTGATCGGCAAAACCGTCAGAAAATATGTAAATTACATCATTTGAGTGTATCTGAGTAGAGAAATTGGAAAAGGGATTCATTCTGGGATAAACTGAAACAGGCATTTTGTCAGCCTTTGTTTCAATTAATTCATTGTTTCGTATCATATAAAGAGGATTGTTCGCGCCACTATATTCCATTTCTTGATTTTCTAAATCAATTGCAATTGCTGCAACATCCATTCCGTCACGTTGATCTGACAGATTTCCGTGCTGTTTCAATGCCAGAATAATGTTTTCCCTGAGTCTGTCTAAAATACGGGCTGGAGATGTTATTCTTTCCTTGTTTACAATTTCATTCATAAAGGCATAACCAAGCATACTCATAAAAGCTCCCGGAACACCATGACCAGTACAGTCTGCTGCAATTATTATTATTTTTTTGTCCACTTTGTTTATCCAGTAAAAATCACCACTTACAATGTCTCTTGGTTTATAAAGAATAAAATAGTCTTTCAAGAATAATATAATTTCTTCAGGTGAAGGAAAAATTGCTGACTGGATTTTATATGCATACTGAATGCTATCGGTTATATCCTGTTTTTGTTCGGAAATAAGATCGCGTTGAGCCGCGGCCAGATCTCTTTGAGCCTGTATCTCTTCCTTTTGCTGATTTATTTGTTCATTTCTTATTGCAAGCAGCTTATTTGCTTTTTTCTTTTGTTTAAAAAATCGAAATAGAAACACTGAGAAAAATATAGTAATCAAAAGACCTGCTATGAATGAAATAATCGCTATTTTTTGATTTTCTATTTCAACCTGTTGTTTTTTTAGCTCAAGACTTCTTACTTCTTTTTCTTTATTGAGGATTACAATTTCTTTCTCCTTTTTTTCAGTTTGGTACTTTGTGTCAATTTCATTTATTTGTCTGTGTGCCTCTTCACTAAAAATACTATCATTAATCTGAATGAACAACCGTAGATATTTATTTGCCTCCTGATAATTATTCTGTCTGCTTAAAATGTCTGCAATATTGTGATACGCATTTCTTATATTAACTTTAGAGCCGATTTCTTTTGAAATATTCAGTCCTTTAAAGCTGTATTCCAGGGCTTTATTGTAACTTTTCAATTCTTTAAAAGCCCATCCGATATTATCAAGACATAAAGCAGCATCATTTTTATTTCCAATTAACTGGTTAGTTTCAAGGGCTTGTTTGTATGTATCAATAGCATCATAATATTCACCTTTACTGTAGTAAATATTTCCGATATTTATTTGACAAATAGCAGTCCCGTGCAGATTGTCAAGCTCTTTTAGCAATGCCAAAGCACTAATATATCTTGATAGAGAGCTATCAACTTCTCCTTGTTTTTTATTTATAATGCCAATATTAACAAGATTTTGAGCTAATCCAAGTTTGTTTTTGATTTTCTGATTTATTTGCAAAGCTTTGTTGTAATAATGAAGTGCTTTTTCTATATTCAGCTGGTTATCATAAACAATACCAATATTATTATAAATCTCAGCTATTACGTAATATGAATTTGTTTTTTCGGCAAGTTCGATTGATTTCAAATAATTTGTTATTGCTTCTGAAAAATTTCCTAATGATCTGTTTATTTCTCCAATTGAGTTATAAATTTCTATAATACTGACAGTATCATTCATAGGTATTTTAATATCAAGGGCTTTTTGAAAATTCTTACCAGCTTCCTTATATTTACCAGAAAGAAGCTGTGACTTCCCGATGTTTATAAGGGCATCGCTTTCCTGTTTTTTATCTGAATTTTTTATTGATATGGATAATGCCAGATTTGAATATTCTTCAGCTTTTTCAGGAAAAACAGATATATACTCTGATATTAGTTGTTTTAATATATCGAATTGATTTTTTTCATCTGTGTTTTTTAAAATATTTTTAAGACTGTCAACTTTTTGTTCGTTTTGTGAGAAACTTGTCAGACATATAAAAAAGCATATAATAATTGTAATAATTATTCTCATTAGCATTCAATATTATTTAATTTTAATAGTACATACTATTTTTCAAATATCAACATTTTTTTCACATTATTTTTTTATAAATAAAAACCTTAACAATATATTCATATCCCGGTTCTATTTCTCCTTTAACTGAAATGTGAATATATCCATCCATCCTTTCCTGAGAAATAGTGCTTGTCTGAACAACAGCCAAGTAATGTTATTTGTTTTAAAAGTGCAAAATACTTAAAATGTCGAAATCTACAAACCCAATCCCACATTGATTTTGACACATTGTTTATTTAATTATTATTGGTATTTAGGTTTAGTAGAAATTGAGATTAACATTTTTATGATTTGATGTCAGATATTTTCCACTTGATAATTCAACATAAGCTTTTCCATCACAATTTTCATGAAAACTTAAAAAAAAATGACCCAAATCTGTCTGGGTTCCAATCTTTAAGTTTTGTATAAAACCAACACCTGAAACTGGATTTAATTCACATGTTGAATGTATAAATTTTGCACTAATCATTGAATGATACAGCATTCCTCCACTACTACCGGCTATTTCAGCAATTTGCCCACCACCGTTTATAGTATATTCATCATCATAAATATCTGAAACATTATTATTCCGGTTGACTGTGATAAACCAGACATTTTGCTGAACTGCAACAAAAACATTACTTGGCTGGTATTCTTCAAGACGTTCTATTTCCAGATTAATTTGTGGATTTGTCATGTTTAAATGAATAGTTGTATCTGATCCTTCACCAATAACAATATCTTGTTCAGCAAACAAAGTCAATATTTTCCCATCTTCCAATTCTATTACCGGTATCGTTTTAATTCCTTTAAATTCATATTTCGCTTCCAGAATATCAATGTCTGTAAACAAAGCTGTAATTACTCCGCCATTATCTCCCCATATTCCTGCAATTGTTATCTGTCCAACGGAAGAATTGAAAGGTATTGGATAAGAATCATTTATTGAAACCACCATTATCGCTGTTCTTGTTCCTGATTCATTATTAATATTTAGTGATTGGATGATTACATTATCGGGCAGATTTCCATAATTAAACAGAGTATAAGCTAATGATGCACAATACCCAATTGCTGCTGAAGTTTTAAAACCATGCCTTATGGGTTCAATTTCAGGATCTTGATTTACCTTATTTATTTTTTTGCACGATGTTAATGAAACACCCGTTAGATAAAATATTAGAATTAAAAACAGATAATATGTTTTCATTTTCAGTTAATATATTTACACAATAATAAGAATATTTATTTACAATATAAAATCTCAGAACCATTTTCAGTAATCAAAATAAAGCAAATAATGCCGATTGCATATTCAGCATAGCCCAATATCTGCAAAGACACATTGTACTATTTAAAAGTTGCATCAACATTAACCATTGCTCTTTTTATTTTGCCCTTTGAACTAAAAAATAAGTGCAATTGGAATAAAATATTAAGATATTAATAAAAGGATAATTATTAATATCAAATCAGATTTAATAATTAATAGGTCTAACTAATCTGTTAAACTGAGTTTTATGTAGCATGAGTTTTGTAAATAAATATTTTTAACTCAGTTTAATCTTCCAAATCTGATCTTTAAGTTTTCCTTTTTTATACTCTACAGCTATTCCAAGGAATATTGTTTTATCATCCGGTGACCAGGAAATATATTCAGGTATAGTTCGCATACCTGTATATTCATTATAACCTTTTGTATTAAAATGTGTGATTTGTTGTTTACAGGTTCCATCTGTATTCATTATCCAAAATTCACCTTTAGCCCATTTCCACCATTGCTTTGAATCTGAATTTGGAAAGCCATCAGTTGAAAGGTAACAAATTTTAGTTCCAGAATGATTTGGATGAGGACATTCATCGAAGTAATTAAGAGAGTTTGTCAGTCTGACTGTTTTATTTGTTTTTAAGTTTAACAGGTATATATCAATGCCTATTTCTTTTTGATTTTTTTCTAAATTACCACAAATGCATAAAACAGAATCTCCGGGTAAAAATTCGTTCGATTCATAATAACCGGAATTTATACCAGGAAAGTATTCTTTGATATTTATTAACTTTGGTTTGTCTGAATCGAATACAATATCAGCGATTTTAATTACCCATTTTCCCCAGTCATCTCCATCGTCAATTCTCTCAGACCATGATACCTGAGTTCCATTGTTATTAAAAAATGGTTGGAGGATTGCAGAAGTGGGAGTTTTATCTCCGATATATATTTTGGTTTTAAGGTTTGTTAGTTGATAAACAGCTTTTGTCTCTATGTTCATTATATAAATATCGTTATGGAACCCAATTCCAGGAACAGCCAATAAACCTACATTTGGAAGAACATGATCCTTCATTTCTGCCTGAAATATTATCCACTTGCCATTTGGATGCCATGATGGCTGACCAATATGTTTATTAGGAAGATCAGGATGATCACAGGTCAGGCAGATTTTTTCAGTTCCATCAGTGTTCAATAATGATATATCATAATACCTTTTACACTTTCTGGAATGACAGGCTATGGTTTCTTCTAGTGGCGAACACTTCGGACGACCTGCCTCATTTTTGAATAGTTCAATGGTATCAATTTTAATTTCTTGTCCAAAACAACTAAGTACAACTAAAAGTAAACTTTGTGTCAAAAATATTTTTTTAAAAGAGTACATTTTAAAAAATGCTTTTAAATGATTTTGTTTCTTTGTTATAGAATGTTGTTATTATTAGAATTATTATAATCTCATAAGGCAATTGTCTCCTTTATAAATGAAAAGCCAAAAGTTTCCATTTCTTCCAAAATAGGTTTGTACATGTCCTTTGTTGATGGCATACATACTCCTTTATTTGTTATTTTACCT